>JAUVLN010000296.1 GCA_030600725.1 Thermoplasmatota archaeon
TTTCTACTACAACTTCTACGTCTACAAGTATGCCACCGGATATTCCGCGGCAACGGACATCTCGAGGAGGATACTATCCGGTGAGGAGGGGGCCCTTGAGGGGTACCTCAATATGCTGAAGGCCGGCAGGTCAAAGCCACCCCTGGAGCTCCTGAAGATGGCTGGCGTCGATCTCTCCAGCCCGGAACCCATAAGGAGTGGACTTGAGGTCTTCGACTCCCTTGTTATGGAGCTGGACGAGCTCATAGATTGATCCATCTGTGTACAATTGGGGTTAAGTCCCATATTGAGCCTAAAAACCGAAAATTACTATATCAATAAATATCCGTACGATGTTAATTCATCGTGGAGCAGCAGACGATAGCCTACATCTGGGCAATGGCGGCCGTTCTGATATGGTCCACGGTCGCATCTGCTTTCAAGCTTACCCTGTCATACCTGCAGCCGGTGTAGCTTCTTCTCCTCTCGACAATGTTCTGGCTACAAACGGGGTTCCCTTCTCGGTATATCTCAACATCCCATCTTCTGCAGGATATATGACTGAAGGAGTTGTTGATCGATCAGATCTACCTTTAGTTAAGTTTGATTCGATTATTACTCTTCCTTCCCCTCCTCCAGTTCCTCGATCTGCTCGTGGATGAATTCTTTTAGCTCAACGGTGGTCATTCCCTCCTCTTTCTTGGGAGCGGGCTCACCGTACATCGCTTCGTAGGTCTCATCTTTCGCGAGTTCTCCCTCACCTTCCTCTCCTTCGGGCTTTGCCTCATCCTCGTCTTCTTTCTTTTTTCTCATAACGAAGAAGATGATAACACCAGCGAGAATCAGAATAACTACAATTATGATAATCATCGGCAGAAGTGAAGAGGATTCCTCCTCACCCTCTGCAACGTTGAGCTTGAAACTAACAAGCTCGTAATCGACTCCGTCGGAAACGTTTACGATGACAATGTGTTCTCCGATCTGATCATCCTTTGGTGTCCACTCTATCTTTCCCAGGTCATCGATGGTCATGCCTTCTGGTGCCTCATCGAGGCTGAAATCCCGTGATGTATCATCATCGTCAGTAACAAGCACATAGAAGCTGAACTTGCTTCCAGATGTTAATTTCTGTGAATCGATATCGCTTACCTTTGGAGGAGCGTTCACCTTGAAGCTGTACACATCACTTACACATCTTCCGTCCGAGCAACCATCGTTGGGAATTACAGTCCAGTAGTATTTCTCACCAACTTCCAGGATTCCCGGCACCCACTCTGTGCCATTGAACCCTGTCTTGATCCTCGTCTCGTCCTGTAGTGAAGAGACCAGGGGTTCCTCCTTGCTGAGGAATATGGTATATGTCAAGTTGTCTCCCTCTGGATCAGATCCTTCCCATTTGAGGATAACCGTTGCACTGCTGACCTTGTTACCGTCCGAGGGATATATTAGGGTGACAGAAGGAGCCCTGCTTGGAAGGACCTCTATGATGAAGGTGTGATTCGCGTATAGTTCACCATCAAAAGCAGAGACCGTTACCTCCAGCTTATTGTTGAACCCCTCGAAGATATGGATCGTCGAGTACCACTCAATGACCCCGGTCTCGCTATCAATAGTGATCTCCGAAGTAGGATTGGATCTGATGGAATATGTAAGCGTCGTCCCTTGATCAATGTCTACAGCGTTCGTCTCGAAGTAGAAGAATTCACCGTGGGTTATCTCAGAGTCCTCTAGGATCTCCATCCACACTGGTCTATCATTCACGTTC
This sequence comes from Thermoplasmatota archaeon, assembly GCA_030600725.1. Classification (GTDB taxonomy): domain Archaea; phylum Thermoplasmatota; class Penumbrarchaeia; order Penumbrarchaeales; family Penumbrarchaeaceae; genus JAGLEG01. The sequence continues at coordinate 1,745 of JAUVLN010000296.1, forward strand.
AGGACCTCCAAGAGGAACTCCGTTGAATCTGTTAGGCCACCTGAGTCCATCACAGTGATGTTCACGGTATAGGTCCCGACATCATCATTGGTTGGGGTTCCCTCAAGGACTCCACTATTTTGGTCCATTGCGAGCCATTCAGCATCAGTTACCAGGGCCCAGGTAAAGAAATCTTCAGAATCAATATCGATCGCGGAGTAAGTCCGTTTATAGGGCTCATCCTGATAGACCGTCACAATATTCTCCGTATCGATGTGACATTTATCGTTGACATCAATGATGGTCAGAAGGAACTCTGTCTCATCAATACCGCCGTTCCCATCTTGAACGCTTATACCTACGAGTACACTTCCTATATCGTCATTTGTCGGAATGCCCGAAAGCTCTCCGGTAATATCGTTCAATGTTAGCCATTCTGCATTGGTCTGTATCTGATAGGTTGTGTTTCCCTGTCCCTCATCAGTACAGTTATAATCATTATAGTATGGTTGATCCTGGGTTGCTGTGAGAACGTTGTTTTCTGAGAGTATTGGATCATTGTTTTGAACGGTTATGTTGAATTTGTGATCGTCGTAATGCCCTGCACCATCCGAGATACTCAACTCGACATTGGTGATTCCAACGTCACCGTTGTCTGGTGTCCCGAATAGATCAAGGGTCTCTGTATCGAATTGGATCCAGTCCCTATCGGCCCTAAGCGTCCATATTGGTTCTTCTAACCATCCGAAGTTCCAGTATTTCTCCCTGTATTCTACATCCTCGTAAGATTCATTATTGTCCTTGAATGGTCGTATCTGAACAGGAGTATGGACATTGAGCACACCGCTCTTCGTGGGATCTACAACGGACGTTACAGTGATATTCTCAAACCAGACCATGCTCTCGGGGATCATAAAGCTGCCCACATAAAGTCTGGAATTGATCCCTGTCTCCCTGCACATTATCATTGGGGTGAAACTTCCATTCTTATCACTTGATAGATTTACGAATTCTCTGTCTTTTTGCAGAACATTTGCATCCTCTCCAATGACAGCAAAGTATGCGATTTCTCCGAAATCCAACTTATCGGCTGTTGTGGTTAAGTATTCATCTGAATATATCGATACTGAGCTGACACTGGTAGGCCTGAATGGATAATCTATCACTATGTCGAGCGCAAATAAGGGTTTCGCCCTGGGCTCAAAATTGAAAACATCGAAATATAC
>JAUVLN010000247.1 GCA_030600725.1 Thermoplasmatota archaeon
CCAAAACACATCACCTCTTCATTTCTTCCCCTCTACAGGGGCTTTCGCCTCGTCAGCCTCTGTATCTTTCGAGGATACTGCCTTTTCCTCAGTTTTGGATCCGGTGGTCTTTTCGACCTTGGGAGCTTCCTTAGGTTTCTCCTCCTTCTGAGAACCACCCTCGGGTTTTACTTCGGCAGGTTTCTCCTCCTTTGAGGGTGCATCATTTTCAACTTGATCTTTGGAAGGTTCCTCCTCCTTGGCCTTCTGCCTTTCCTTCCTCTTCTGCTTCCTCTTTGAGATCTCCTTGTCCTTTTGAGCTTTCTCGGGCTTGTCGGATACATCTGCTGCATCCTCGGCAACTTCAGATCCCTTCTCCTCTACGTTGCCTTTCTCTTCTACATCTCCCGAGGGTTCCTCCGGAACATCCCCGGAAACCTCGGCAACCTCCTCCACGGTGGGAAGGTCCCTGATCGTTATCTCGTCGGGAAGGACCGCATCTGGTTTCATGATGTCAACCGTCACTCCTATCAGGCCCAGTTTCTTCTTGGCGATGGCATAGCCGTGATCCATCGCAGTGAGCGATGGCTCTCCGCAGAACTTTATATGTCCCCATTTGAACTTCGCGGTCCTGTGCCTCTGACCGGTCAGCTTACCGGATAGTCTTACCTGACATCCCTTGACGGCGGAACCCTGGATACGCCTGAGGGTGGAGTGCCCTGCCCGCCTGAAGTGCCATCCTCTCTCGAGGGCCAGGGCCAGCTTCTGGGCCATGATCTGCGGATTCGTACTGGGATCCCTGCACTCCTGAACCTCTATCTGGGGGTTGTCGAAACCGTAGACCTCGGATACCTTTCTCGTGAGGTCCTTTATCTTGGATCCCTTCCTTCCGATGACCATTCCAGGCCTCTCCACGGTCAAAGTGACCCTAGTTCCCATGGGGGTCCTCTGTATGTCGATCCCGCCGAAACCCGCCATCTCAACCTCCTTCTGAAAGAACTCCTTCAGAAGGACCCTGCGGATATTCTCGGCGACGAACTTCCTTTCACTGGCCATCTTCTTCCTCCCTTTCTTCAAGTATCAATTCCATGTTAACGGTGTGGATATCCCAATCGGTGGACCTTCCATGGGCCCTGGGCATCCAGCCGTGGATGACGCGTCCCCTGTGGCTTACTATATGCTTGATGAACAGCACGTCGGTATTCAGACCACCGTATTCCGCATTGGACTCGCAATCCTCGAGGAGCTTCAATATTATCCTGGCTGCCCTGGTGGGGTACCTACCCGGTCCGAAGCCCTCTCCCTTCCTGTGTGCGACACATCTCTTGTACCGCTTGAAGGGAACGGCCCTTTTGAGCTCTATGACCTCCCCGAGTTGGTCCTTTGCATTCTGGAGTTCCAATCCCCTGATCATCTTGCATATCTCCACTGCGTGCTTGGGTGACATATTGGCCTCACGTATCTGGGCCCTTGCCGTGTTATCAGGATCCACTTCTATCGAATATCTCATCATACCCACCTCACTTCAACGGCATGTACTTGGATGATCTGGTAGCGCCAACTCCCACACCGGTATGCTTCGCAGCGGAACGTGTGAGCGCAAACTCGCCAAGGGTGTGGCCGAGCATCTCCACCGTAATGGTGAGCTCCACGAACTTCCTTCCGTCGTATACCGATATCCTCCTTCCCACCATACCAGGGATGATAATGATCTCCCTGGCATGCGTCTTTATCACCTTGTCATCTTTCTTCAGGTGCCTGAAGAACCTCTCGTTCTTCTGGACCATGCCCCTCATCACACTTCTCTTGGCCCGGGCAGGAAGCAGTTCCGTGAACTCCTCAAGGTCCATCTCCTGAAGCTCTACCAGCGTCTTTCCCCTGAACAAGAACTCCTTCTTCCTCTTGGCCGCTATACGGCCCTTGAGCTTCCTCGCCTTCCTTCTCGCGCTCTTGGCCGTGGTTGGTGTTGGTCTTGCCATCTATTCACCCCCTCCTTTTCTTGTTGGCTTTGCTCTTCTTCTTGGGGCTAAGCCTCCCCACCTTCCTTCCTGGTGGCGCATGTCTTGAAACGGTACTGGGTTTCCCCACATGCTGATGATTGCCACCACCGTGTGGGTGGTTCACGGCAGACATCGCCACTCCGGAAACCACCGGATAGACGGTCGCCTTGGACCTGAGCATGTGGACCTTCTTGCCTGCCTTCGCTATCGGAAGTTCTGGTCTGCCGCCGCCTCCCACCATCCCTATGATCGCCCTGCACTGGCCGGAGAAGTTCCTGAACTGACCCGAGGGAAGCTGGACGACGATGTCCTTTCCCTTTGAGATGACCGTGGCTGTGGTGCCGCCGGAACGGGCGAACTTGCCTCCGTCCATCGGTATACCCTCGATATGATAGATGGGAGTTCCCTCCGGGATGTTCTGAAGAGGCAGTATATTGCCGATCTTGATCGGGGCGTCAAGACCCATAAGGATCTCCTGCCCCACAGTAATGCCCTCTGGTGCTATCAGGTAATTTACCTGACCGTCGTTCCACCTGAGCTTGGCCATCGGTGCGGAGTGGCCCGGATCGTGCTGCAGGTCTATCACCCTGGCCCTTCCGGATCTGATCTTGGGAAGGATCGCAGGGGCCAGATGCCTGTGGCTGGGGGACCTGTATACCGGTGAACCCGATCCCCTTCTTCTCGTAATAATTCGTTTACCCATCTTGCTACCCCCTTAGAATATACCTATCCTCATGCCGATATCCTCGGCGCTGAAATCCTTGTTCAGCTTGATGATCGCCTGCTTTCCGAAACGCCCGTATTTCGTGTTCACCGAATCCACCTTTACCTCGAAGAGCTTCTCGAAAGCCCACTTGATCTGTTTCTTCGAAGCGTCGGTCCTCACCACGAACATGAGAGCGTTATGGTTCTCCATCAGGTTGAGGGTCTTCTCCGTAACATATGGATGAAGAAGCACCGTATGCGGGCTGTGCGGTATCATTTCACGCACCTCCTATCCGATCAAGTGCTTTTCTCGATACGACGAGCAGCCTGCCGGGATCGCCGCCCGGTGCCAGATGTTCAGTGTTCAGGCATTCGGGTGAAGTGGTGTTCACACCGGGGAGGTTCCTTGCACCTTTCAATATAGGTGATCCCTTCGATGCCACGAGAAGCAGGGATCGGGGCTTTCTGTACCTTCGTCCCCTCATCTTTCCCTTTCCCGCCCTGACGTGGATACCGTCATGGGCCCTCCGGATGTCCTCTCCCAGGCCCATGGATTCGAGGAAGTCAAGTATCTCCTTGGCCTTCTCCATGGCCTCGATATCATCCACAACCACAATGGGCAGGGAAACCTTCTCATCGAACCTGTGTCCCCTTCCCCTTACCATCTCCTCAACGGAAGATGCTCCGAGGGCGGAGGCTTTGGCCAGCTGTCTCTCCTTGATATTGATCTTCTTTTCAAATGAGTGTTCGGGCCTGGGCGGGTGCGCCCTCCTTCCTCCGACGTTATTCGGGGACTCCGCTGCGTTGCGTCCCTGTGTGAGCCTCTGAACCCTGGCGACCCCTCGACCCTTTCCCCAGGTCGAGGTTGCGTGCCTCATTCCTGATGTCCTGCTCGGCCCGTATCTCTGCCTTCTGTTGGCCTGCGCGGCCACGACCGCCCTCCGGATAATATCGGGCCTGAAGGGCGTATTGAAGACCCCGGGAAGGTCCACCTTACCCTT
>JAUVLN010000155.1 GCA_030600725.1 Thermoplasmatota archaeon
GGTCGACTGTCCGTCGATCAGCCCGGAGATAGTGTTCGCTGCCTCCGGGCATCTTGAGAAGTTCTCGGACCTCCTTGTGAGATGCAGTGGCTGCCTGCTGCCCTTCAGGGCCGATCACCTTCTGAAGGATGTGATCGAGAACCCTGATGCGCTTGGAAAGGATGAGCTTGCAGCCGCCCTGAAGGAGAACGATATCAGGTGCCCCGAATGTTCCTCCGGTCTGGGGGAGCCGGAGGAGTTCAATCTGATGTTCTCCACCTTCATCGGACCAGGCAAGGAGAAACGGGCCTACCTGAGGCCGGAGACGGCCCAATCCATATTCATGGACTTCAATTCCCTCTACCGTTTCAACAGGGACCGCATGCCCTTCGGTGTCGCTCAGATCGGCAAAGGGTTCCGCAATGAGATCTCCCCGAGGCAGGGTATGCTTAGACTCAGGGAGTTCCACATGGCCGAGGGGGAGTTCTTCTTCGATCCGGATAACCCCTCATATCGGAGGACATCCACATATCGCGATCTACAGGTGGATCTGTTGGCAGGTAGCGACCCTGAAACAGTGATCCATACGACCCTGGGCAAAGCGACCGATGATGGCATCATCGGTTCCGGGTTGCTCGCGCATTTCCTCGGCGTTACCCACTCCTTTGCGGCGTCTATCGGGATCCCACGTGAGGGGATGAGGTTCAGGCAACACCTCCAAAGTGAGATGGCCCACTATGCACAGGAGTGCTGGGACCTTGAGGTGATCACCTCCGGCGGATGGGTGGAGATGGTCGGCGTTGCGGACAGGTCGGCATACGATCTTGACCAGCACGCGAAAGCTTCCGGAGTGGAGCTAAAGGCCAGAAGAAGGTTCGACGAACCCGTCGTTAGGGATATCAGCAGGCTTCAGCCGAAAATGAAGGAGATGGGGCCGATCTTCAGGGGAGATGCAAAGAAGTTGGGGGAGGCGCTGGAGAGCCTGGACCTGACGGGTATAAAGGACCGCATATCATCCGGAGAGCCCATCACGGTGATGCTGGATGGGGTTGAGGTTGAGGTCCCATCCAACTGCTACGAGCTGGTAGAGGGGCAGGAGCGCATACACGTGGAGACGTTCACACCGAATGTTATCGAGCCCTCGTTCGGTATCGACCGGTTGATGATATCCGTACTCGAACACGCTTACCGCGAAACCGGTTCCAGTCCAAGGGGAGGGGAATCCGAGGATGGGATCTATAAGGTCCTCAGGTTGGACCCAAGGGTCGCACCCGTCAAGGCGGGGGTGTTCCCTCTTCTTAACAAGGACGGCCTTCCCGATCTTGCCTCACCGTTGAATGAGGAGCTGAGGCGGCGTGGGATCAACACGTATTACGACGTGAGCGGGTCGATCGGCAGGAGATACGCCAGAATGGACGAGATCGGGACACCCTTCTGTATCACGATCGACCACCAGTCCAGGACGGACGGATGTGCCACGGTGAGGAAGAGGGATACCGGAGAGCAGGTCCGGGTGCTGATAGAGAAAATGGTGGATGTGATCGATGGTCTCTGCAGAGGCGGGATAGCATTCGAGAACCTATGACCGCTGCCGTTCCATCACCTGTTCCTGATGTACTTCACCAGCAGGAACGGCGATCCCAGTATCAGCCCGAAGAGGCACATTACCAACCCTATTACAACTATCCATCCCAATCCCTCGACGAGGAAGGATATCACGGGAAAACCCCAAGTGGGAAATAGCCTGGAAACGACCAGTGTGAATATTATCGTGCCCCCGAAAAGGAGTATCAGGCCGAGGTAGGAGTTCTTGAAATCCTGACCTGACGGGGCCAATGAAAGAGTGAATGAGGTTGCCAGATAGAGGTAGAACACGAACCAGAATGCGCGCAGCTCCCAGAGGTTCTTGTAGATGAGGTCCCAGGCGGCTCCAAGCGTGTTGAGTATCACTTCCCCCATGTTCCCGGATGCCGTGTAGTTCCAGGAGATATCACATCCCAGCAGAAGATCGAACAGCAGCCCGATCAGTACGATCAGCAATGGGAGTCCGATGAAGGGAGCCATCGATATCAACGTCTGTCCCAGAACCCCTCCCCTGGGCTTTCCATGAACGACCTCGCCTCCCACCCTGGAGATTAGGGTGACGCTTGTCACCTTTGCTCCGGTGATCTTGCAGGCCGCCCAGTGGCTGCCCTCATGAACGATTATTCCCGGAGCTGCAAAGAACAGATACACCCATCTTGGCAGCGAATAGGAGTACATCCTATCCAGCAGGTGGCTCATGACGACAAGTGCCGCAAACCAGAATATTATATTGATCACATCAGCAAGCATCCCAGGTGTATCGACGGTAATGATATTCAATTTTGCTGTGGGAAAATATAAATACATAATATAATTTGTTTCGCTCATGACCTTATCAAAGGCAACTCTATTGAATTATGCAATAATTATCATATTTATTTTGACCTCCTTTAATTCTCAAGTTGCTATAGCCGATGAAATTCCAGATCAGGACCTTTTTTCACAGGCCAGCAACGGTTTGACCTTTTTCAACGAAACCGAACTCATTGATTATGCGGATAACAATAGCTTGGAAGGAGATGGATCAGCTGATAACCCGTTTGTTTTCGATGGATACAGTTTCACATCGGATAGATGCTTTACTTTATTGGATACTGATCTTTTTGTGGTTATCAGCAACAGCACATTTACAATTGATGAGGGACAAATATTGACCATCGGTGTTTATCTGATCAATGTACAAAATTTCACCATTGAGAATTGTTCCTTCAGGTTCTTTGATTTCGCCACGTATTTAAGTAACTGTTCGAATATTGAAATTATAAGTTCGGATTTCCATGATTCAGAAGATTCCGCAATATATTCCGTCAGTCGAACAACAAATGTTTTAGTGAATGACTGCAATTTTATCAATGGATCTATAGGATTATTTTTTGATACATCCTCTATCATAGAAGTGTGTGATTCAATTTTTATAAATTTTTCGAAAAATATTATATTAACAGTTCGGGTAGATGAGATTGTACTAAAAAACTTATCAGCTTACAATGGGAATTTTCTTAATATGACAGATACAAATATTATTGATATCTCTAATATTAAACTTAATAACACGGTAATTAGATTAACCAATTTTCCTTGGAGTCCAATAGGTTTGAAAATATCAATAAATAAATTAAAGGTTAGTAACTCAATAGGTTCAATCAATGCTTTTAGAGCTGAAAATATATTTGTAAAAAATTCAAACATTGATAATTGTAAAACAGGATTTTCTATAAGAGGTAAAGTATTATTTGAAAATAATACTATAACAAACTGTCAAACAGCAGTTTCAGGTATTATAAGGAATTCAATGGTTAGTAATAACTCTATAAGTAATTGCGAGAATGGTTTTAGAACCAATTCAAATTCGACATATTTTTCAAATAACGAATTAAGAAAAATATGTAATATTGCAATTGAAGCAAGGGATGGACAAAGTGGGAATAACATCTTCGAAAACAATATTTTAATCAACTGTGGTCATGGTATCTTCCACTTCGACGATGATAAAAACAATATAATCCGTTCGAACAGGTTCATCGACATATCAGGATATTACATCAATGTAAGCGATGAATCTTCGGATAATGTGACAATTTACGATAATGCTTTCATCTCATCAGATGGCACACCGATAAGGTGCAACGATGATATAGAAGTCTCATGGGATCATGAAGAGAGGGGGAATTTCTGGTCGGATTACACGGATCGATATCCCTACGCAGTAATCAACAAAGGGGGTTACTGGGAAACACCTTACGACATTGAGGGGGATGCAAATTCACAGGACAACTATCCACTCACAGGGATCACCGATTCCAATCCACCCCTTATCAAGGACAGATCGAATGAAGTAGGTTACACCGGGGATCCGTTCCATTTCAATTTCACGGTGAAGGATAATCTTCACTTCGATCGCATTTACATCAAGGAGATATTCCTCGAATACAAATATGGAACAGTATCAGATAACGTTTCCATCCCACCGACTGAAGAGGGAACATATAACCATTCCATTCAGGTCCCGCTGGAATACGATGGAGAACTCAACTACAGGATTAGAGCAAGGGACCTATTTGGAAACTGGGATAATACCGGGTGGAAGACAGTTGATGTCCTGGACAATAACATTCCCGAATTGGTCGATGTCAGATCGGACCCTACTATTGGAGAGAGTGGAGGTTCTGTTAATATTTCCATCTCATACGATGATAATATCGGAGTCGAAAAAGTATGGATCAACGGCTCTTATTCTAATATTGATGAGAATATCGATATCGAATTGACCGAAATAGGTGACTCATCAGCTGGCCACATTCTGTATATTCCTTATGACGTATACGGATGGTTCAATTTCACGGTCAGCTTGTTCGATGAGAGGAACGTGTTCAGATCATCGTTATTTTTCCTCAAGATCGATGATAGATCAAAACCGGAAATAGATGAGATCTTATCGCCAGAGTTCATCTATAACAACGATACAGTAGTAATTTCAGCGGACATCAATGATAACATAGAGATCGCGAATGCCTTTCTTGAATACCAGGTTCCGAACCGTGATGTTGAAAACATTTCGTTTTCATCCATGATCGAAGAAAGATATTCATTCACTGTTTTTTGTCCCATCGATGCAAACGGAACACTAATTTACCGTTTAACTGCCCGAGATGTGAATGATAATTGGATTCAAACCGGGTGGTATGATCTCGATATCCTTGATAATATCAAACCCCAACTGAAAATATACTCTTATGAACTGTCTGTATTCACCGGTTGTGAATATGTTCTTGAGTTCGATGCCAGGGATAACATCGATGTTGACAGGTTGGATGTTGAGATCATACAGGACGGAACCCAATTGGATCATGAACTCATCCAAAACGATATTTATCAATGTATGTTCACGTGTCCATATGATGAGGACAGCGACATTGAGATTACGATCGAGGCATCTGACCGGTCACTTAACTTGAATTCAACGAAGTTGACACTTGTTGTGGTGGATAATATACTCCCCGAGATGGATTATAATGTGTCATTTGAAAATGGTCGGTTGGAACTTGAAGCAAGGATATCAGACAATATAGGTATCTATCAGGTCTACCTTCTGATCAGCGAGGATAATCACACCCTGGTATCATCTAATGATGTTTTTACTTTCAACGATAGGATAGATATTGATGACGGTCAATACGATGTGATCCTTGTTACCCTTGATGTTAATTCGAACATGAACATTACCAAGGTTATCTCGATCGAGATCGATAGTTCGGATGTTGGATCCGGCATCGATCCACTATTATTGGCAATTCTGATAATAATGATCGTATTGTTGATTGGGATTCCCATTTTCTTCATGATAAGAAAGATCTCCGTAAAAGATGATGGAATGAATAAAGATGCTGTTGATGAACAACCGAAAGATGTTGATCTCGAAGGATCGAACCACATTCCTGTTGTAAGAGAAGAGATCTTATCTGAGCGACCACAGGAAGATTAAAAGGTATCGATCGATCAACTCTGTTGAGATATTGGAAAAATCATAAGTTATTCCGGTGGTATGAAAACCTCAACGATGTCAAAACGTTTTAGTTTTCATGACCAGTACTATAGTGCATCTTAACAACGATCTTTTTATGCTGGGTTTTTTTATTAATGAGATAGGCCTATTAAAATCTAAATTAAATAGGGAGCATCCGAAGGTGCTCCCGTCGTTCTACCATTCGATATATCCTACAGGATATTTTTTTTCTTGATCTCGATCTGGATCTTGGAGGGGGTGTTCCTGACGA
>JAUVLN010000111.1 GCA_030600725.1 Thermoplasmatota archaeon
TTAAGGACCATATTGATAGCCGTGCTTTTTCTGATATCCGGTACCGCATCATTCCTGATGGCCGCGGATGAGGTGGCCGATGCTTTAGAGCCGATACCGCCCTATCACAACGCGTACATCCACGTCAACGCCACAATGCACAACGGGACGCCTGCGGCGGGTTTTCTGGCGGTTTTAGGTTTCGGGCCAAATACTCTGCTTGATTCCGGTGGAGAGGGAACGCTGAACGTTACATTCCAATATCTTGGCGATGGGACGGTCAAGGTCCGGGACCTATCGAACAAGGTTCTTTTCGCTGAACAGATCTACCTCGAACCGGACCAGATAATGTACATGAACATAACGCTGGCACCACCCATCACCCCATACAATGTCATCACCGGCCTCCTGCTCAACGCAACCGGCATGTCTCCAAGGGTGGGCGTCGAGGTCAAGCTCTCATCCAGTACCGATTTCGAAGATTATCTCTCCTATGTCAATACGACGGACGAGAATGGCAGATACAGTTTCTCCGTGCCCAATATCACCCAGTATAGATTATCCCTCTATGTACCCTCGGTGGGGGACTTATTTAGTACAAGCAGGTCGATTTTCCTCAAGGAGGGAGTATCACACTATGAGATCGACCTGCTTTCTTACGCAAAATACGTTCCAGGTCTGGAGAACCGGGTGAGGTTCGTCACCGTTCCAGGTTCGGAGCCCATACCCGGTTCCCTATCTGTCTCTTCATTATCGAAGGAGAGCGGTTACAATTCATTTGATGAAGGGAAGACCGGACCTGATCCCGATGGTTGGTACAACTTCAGCGGGGCCTACGGCGAGGGTTGGCTGCATTTCGATCCCGACCCCGACCTGATACCGAATGCGACAACCCACATAGTATATAGTTTCCTGCAGAACGACACCGGGATGGAGATGGAGATCCCTGTGGACCTGTCCGATCTGATCCCTGTGGAGTTAACCGTAAGGAATTCATCGGGACCGATACCGGGTTCCTTCTCTTTCCTTCCCTGGTCAGATAGGATGGATTTCGGAACATACGATGCGATATATTTCAATCAAACGGATGCCAATGGAACGAGCATATTGATGCTTCCCGAGGGCAAGACCTACTACGTGTGCATCTCGGGAGCGGACCACTATACCGGTGGGGTAGATTTCAATACGATCGGCCCGGGGCCCTACAGTTTCGAAGTGACCCTCGAGGAGATCCCACCTCCCGTTGTCATACCCACAACCATCGTGAATATACTCGTCCTCGATAATAAGACCGGGATACCGATCCCATCCAGTGGCGTATACGGGCGTTACGAGAATGAGAACGGCAGTTTCTACTTCAACGGCAAGACAAACAGCGATGGTGTCTGGACAGGGACCATCAATGTTGGTATCTATGAGTACATGAGAGGTTCGTCACCGCTCGGGTCTGGCAGAATATATGATGTGGAGGTAAGGGAAGGCATAGAGGAGGATTTTACCATAAGGCAGGAAAGGAACATACCTTACGAGTTCAGGGGCTCCGAGCCATATCATTTCTACGTATTGAACGAGGCGGGGGAACCGGTGCCCGGAGCGTACTTGAGGGTATCCGGCCATTTCACCTCCAGGCATTCCTACTCCTTGACCCTGTACTCCGACGATGATGGCAGGCTGGATCTCGTTGCCGTTCCCGGGTTTGAGGTCAAGATAAGAACGGAGGGGGATCTTCCATCTGGTGAGCTGAACGATTGGGCGGTGCAGACAACCACCTACCTTCCCGAACCTGGTGAGGGCAGGCTGCCGGATATCACGGTCCATCGAATGTGGGATCCCGTGGAGATAACCGGTTTCATCCGGGACAGTGATACCATGGAGCCCATCCCGTATCAGGAGGTTCGTGCCCACTCCGTCAAGGAGATGGATGACCAGCCCACCAGGATGATGATGTTTGAAGAGTACACGGCCGGCGTGGACTACATGGACCTGTACAGATGGTCGATGGGTGACGGATTCTACAGGAACTACGGCCTCGAGACCACGATCCTTGATGTGAGGTTGGATGGATATTTCTCCTTTCAGGAGAGGCTTCAGCTGGAGCCAACAAGGGGGAATATGGTCTTTGACATCCTGATGGACACGCTCCCCGGATCCATGGTTTGGATGAACGGAACGCTGGTCAACGAGGATGGTGACCCGATCCCCGGAGAGCTGAACATCACCGATCTGGACCATCCGGCGATGAGCGGCCACGACATCGAGATAAACGAGACCGGGGGGTTCAGCGTTCAGCTATATCCAAGCAATTACACGCTCCGTTTCTTCAACGAGACGCTCACGGATACGTTTGTCCATGATCTCGGGTACAATGGAACAGAGGGCCTTATCCTGCAGCTGATCCCCTATTCCAATATAGGGGGACAGGTCGTTGACTGGGAAGGTGCCCCGATCGAAGGCATCAACGTGACCCTGGAGAATGAGGTCAACACGGAGCCGATCTCATGGATGATATCTGACGGTGCGGGCAACTTCTCGTTCGAGGTTCCGAAGGGAACCTATGACATCGTGATCGCCATGACGGACCTCTACAGCGATTACAGGGTCAACGACATAACCGTGAACGGATGGGATGAATGGTGGAACCGGCTATATCTCAACAACCGAACGGTCGCCACATTGACGGGAACGGTGCTGGGTTCCGGCGGCTATTATGCGGATGGCGTTCCCGGTGTGACCGTTTCCCTCCTTGACGGCGAAGTTGAGATGAGGTCCGTTATCACCGACAGCGCAGGCATTTTTGATCTCGGTTATGTCGACTATGGCACATACGATCTGAACCTCACACCGCCGGAGAACCTAATGCCGATGGAAGGATTGCGATCCGGGTACGAGGGAAAGAAGGTGGAGGATCTGGTCGTATCCGGGACCAATGTTACAATAGACTCCGTCCTGGACTATGTGGTTTACACCCCTCCGGGATACGTGAACATAACTTACAACACGCCGAACGGGATCGATGAGTTCCTGAACGCACCGATCGTGATAGTATTCTCCGAGACCATGGATCAGGACGCGGCGGAGGTAGCCATCACGATAACCCCTGCGGTGACCGGATTGGATTTCGTCTGGAGTGAATGGGGGGATTGGGTCACCATATACCACGACGATCTCCTGTCCAATACCACCTACACCGTGGAGATAGGTATCGGTGCGTTTTCCTTGGATGGCTGGCCGCTCTGGGGTGAGGAGCCATTCTCCTGGGCCTTCACCACAGGATTCGAGATGGATCCATGGGAGATCACATCAGCGAACGTGACCCTGGTGGGCATGAACCTGACCGTTGTGGTGGAAGCTCCATCCGACCTGAGCATATATGTCTGCATCAACAACGTGGGGTACATCATGCTCGTGGAGGGTCCCAATGGAACCTACACGGTGACAGTGGGAGAGAAAAAACTCGAGCCCAACAGGACCTACTACTACTTCTTCACCGATTCCTCCATCGGCGATGACAGGGCTCCCGCATTCAAGGGTGAGTTCACGACCCCTCCCGCTTCTGTCGTTCCCGTGGTGTGGAAGATCACCCAAGCCGAGGTGGATATCAAATCCACGGGGGACTGGATGGTGGAGGTTGAGGGAAATCCGGGGCTGACCATCTACCTCGTGATAGAGGGTGTCGGGTCGTTCAAACTTCAGGAGTCCGACTCCGGTCTCTATCAGGTCAACGTATACTATGACAACTTCGAGAAGGGGGGGTCGTATGATTACCACTTCTCGGACCGGGAGGACGGTCCGGACCTCGCACCGTCATTCTCGGGTTCTATCACGGATCCCAGATCCGAAAGCGATGATGACGATAAGAACTACACCTGCTTGCTGTGCAGTCTGGTCCTGATGGTATCCATCCTTCTTCTCGTGTTACTGGTCGTCCTGATCAAGCGCGGGAGATCGGATAGGTTCATAGACGAAGAGGAGTAGATATCGATCATTTCGGGAAGGATCGATCATATCGATCGATGGCACATGCCGTTCAGTGACAACGGGGGCCAGCAGCCCGTACAATACCGAAAAGTAAATTCAACTTCACATCCATACTTATCGATCGTGGGGGCATACATAGATGGCAAAGAAGCGCTCTTTAAGTAACTATTTCGGTTTCAGATGGCTGATCACTCCAACCATTATTAAGATCCTTCATATCATCGGTTTGATCCTTCTGAACCTGGCGATGATAGGCTCGTTCATCACCGGTATCATCGTGCTCGTCGTGGGCAACACACAGGTGGATCTCGAGGGGACGATCAAGATACTGGCAATTATCGGTTTCATCATCGTCGGTTTCATAACCTTCTTCCTGGTGAACATTCTGTGGAGGATGATCTGCGAGAACATCATCCTGTTCTTCTCCATACACGAGATGATCTCGGGCATTGAGAGAACCTCGAGGGATATCGAGGGAAAGATGATCGAACCGGAAGAGGATGATGATTGAGCCTTTCTTCACTTTCCTTTGATCTTCTTTCTCCCCGCTAGCACTCATACCAGGAATAGAATGTACCCCGTCAGGGTCAGGGCCCAGTCCAGCTGTGATTCCCTTGCCTTTTACTCGAAGATCGACATCTAGGCGGTTGTTCCACTCCTAGAACGGCGTTCCATAATCGGGTTATATACCAAGGCCCAATGTTTCTGTCGGTGAGAATGATGTTAGGGATAAGCGGAAAGAGCATCCTGGTCGTTACAGGCATCCTGTTCATGGTGCTTCTTTCGACCTCGGTAATGGCCTATGAGAACGGCGAGATAGACCCGACGAACAACGCCGGGGGGTCGGAGGAGATCGATCCTGAAGGAGAGGCGAACCAGGAGGAGAGATCCGAGATGTTCGGCCAGTTCGAGGTCGAGGGAAAGAAGATGATGGGCGGATACGTCGGTTTCGAGATGGCCCCAGGTGAGATGCTGAACTACAGGCTCAACTCCGAGGGAGAGACGGTCTTCGCCAGGATACAGTTCGGGCTTACGGCCTGGACCCAGACAGAGTACAAGCTCAATGGAGCGGTGTTCGAGGCGGAGAAGGAAGGGGCGATGATCATGTCACATAACAACCCCTCCGGCCTGCTTTCAATCATATCCACAGAGGATATGACCGTGGAGATCGAACCGGCCCAGGGAGTCAGCTTCGGCGTGGAAGAGGATGGGTCAGTGCCTGTTGAAGGGCCTGGCTTCAAAAGCATGATACAGGTGCAGGAAGCGACCATGTCAATGGAGGGCGAGGTCCTTCAGGTACAGATGAAGGAGGGCTCATGCCTGATGTATATGGTCCAATTCGAGGGAGACCAGAACCAGTTCCAGAACGCATATCAGAATGCTGTTATGGAGGGGAAGGTGGACGGGGAGATACAGGTCCTCGCCTGCTCCGGTGATGAGAACTCCCAGCACTTCCCCTTCAAGGGCGAGGTGGATATGAAGGTGTCCGGGATCGAGGATGGGAAGAAGGTCCGGGTGCAGGTGGAGAGCCTTGAAAAGAATGGGAAGGTAGTCGCCTTCAGGATGGACGGTGAGGTCCTCTCGGGAAGAAGCCTTGACAGGATCCGCGTATCATTCGACGGTGAGGAGATCGAGCCCTCGGATGACCCCGATGATGTGATCGGCGCCACTGGTGACACGCCGTTGTACTGCATGGAGATGAACGGGGACGGTCAGTATCAGGCCCTCGTCTACGTGCCGGAATTCTCCACACACGAGATCGAGTTCCAGACGGTGGATGATGAGGAGAGCCCCGGCTTTGTCCTCATAACTCTGCTGATCGGCGTATCACTGGCAGCCATCATATGGGCGCTGATAACAAGGAGGAGAAATTAGGAGCGTATATAAGGGCCGCCCGATACGGCGGCCCTCCAATTTCATTCGATAATAACGGTTTCAACACCCTGGACCCAGGGTTCCTTCTCGGCCCATGCCTCAATCCAATCCTCATCCATGACGAGGGACAATCCAGCGATATCTCCCAGGTAACGGCCCAGCACGGCCGGAACGATCTCCACCCCATCCGAAAGGACCGAAAATGAACCTTCCATCTCCTTTTTTATCAATGGAAGCAGGATATCCGCGTTGTTCTGGAATACGCTTCCCCCGATCATGAACAGCTCCGTATCCAGGAGCGCATTGATCGATGCGAGCCCCCTGCCGAAATGTCGGGCGGCATCGTGCACGATCTCAACGGCCTCAGGGTCCCCCCGCCGGTACATCCTGAATACATCCTCCGCCGTGGATCCCCCTCCGTAGGACCTGCCGATGGCCATTCCCGAGGATAGCCCCTCGAGATGTCCCCTCTCCCCGCATCCGCATCTCGCCCCCCCATCCAGAAGATGAATGTGGCCTCCGTGAGGGGCGTTGCCGTTCTTCCCCGAGATCAGGTGTCCGTCCACGTATGCGCCGGTCCCGATGCCCGTAGACCAGGTTACATAAACGAGGTTATTCACCCCCTTGCCCGCCCCGAACATTCTCTCGGCTTTGGCACCGGAGACCGCGTCGTTTGCTATCTTCAGTGGTGGCAGTCGATCTTCAAGATACCGCTCAAGGGGTATCCTCCTCCAGTCGTTTGGAAGCCTCCCCTCCACCCCCGACAGCCCCCCGCAGATGTTGGGGGACTCCAGCTCTATCATGCCGTCGATCCTCCTGAATGGGCCGGCGCTGCTGATCCCTATCCTTTCGATATCGGAGAGGTCCACCCCTCCCCTCTCACAGCAGATGGTTATCAGCGATATCACCTGTTTCGGAACGGTAAGCTCGTCCCCGATCCTATTGGTAAGCTGAAGCACCCTGGACCTGAATCCATTGATGTCTGCGATGCTTACCGTTATGTTCGTCGCGCCGATATCAACTCCGCATAGGTATCTCAACATTGGTCGCCCCCCG
>JAUVLN010000280.1 GCA_030600725.1 Thermoplasmatota archaeon
TCATTGTAGATATATACATTATCGGAATAAGTGTCAACCCACCCCGTTGAGTTGGTGATGATAAGGATAACCGTGTGATATCCGGCCGTTCTGAAGGTGTGGTCGACGACCATACCGCTTGATGAGTGACCGTCGCCGAAATCCCACCCGTACTGCAGGTCCTTGCCCGAGGAGATCGAGGCGTCAAATGTGACAGGTTCATCTACGACCGGATCGTTAGGAAGGTATGTGAATCGGGCGTGGGGCGCAGCATCCACATCGCCACAATCAAATATCAAGGAAATGCCCGTCAGCAAGAATAACGACAACAGGAATAGCAGAACTCCTCTCCCTTTCATGTTTATTAAAGGTCGTTTATCCGTATAATAAACTTACTACACCTGCTACCGTGGAGTTTGTGGCTGCGGTTCTGGTGGGGGCTGAGGCCTGGCCGTTGCATGAGGTGTAGGGGGGCTTTCCGGGGGCTTTGATAGAACCTTAGGAGGCTGTGAGTTCGGGGCCTTCCTCTTCTTTTTCTTCTTCTTTGATCTCTTCGCCTCCATCTCCTTTACCTTGCCCTTGTACAACCTGTATATCACGATGTGCGCTATGACCGAGAAGAGGCAGAAATATACCATATAGACACTGATCCCGCCCGCGACAAGATGCGCGATGAGATACGGTTTGGCGATATCCATATGATCATCTTTCTTTGCCCCTTTGTACATCTTGTATGCGAGGATCCCGCCGATGATCGGATTCAACGCGTAAAAGAGGGCGATGAAGAAGATGAACAGGACATAGAAGAGGATGATCAGGAAATAGAAGAGGAAGTATACCAGAAGGAATCCCAACATCACGATGCCCACTGCTGGATCCATCTCATCAGCCACATAGATGTTTTTCGAATGAGTATCCATTCCCCCTGTTGAATTCGTCACTATTAATATGACGTTATGATGTCCATAGGTCCGAAAGGTGTGTTCCACAACCATTCCGGTCGGTTCATGACCATTTTCGAAGATCCATTTATACTGCAGACCTTCCCCGGAGGACAGAGATGCATCGAACTTGATGACCTCGTCCACAACCGGGTCCTCCGGTAGGTATGTGAAATAGGCAGTAGGTGTCGCCTCTACACTGTTATCCTCGCCCACTATCGATAAACCTGCAAGCAGTATTACCATCAGGCAGAATATAATGGCGCCTCTCCCTTTCATGTTGATAAAATGTAGTTTATCCGTATAATAAACTTCCTGCATCCGGCCTAACTTTGACATCTGAGTATAAGCGAGTGTCAAAGTGAGGCCTCTCCCAACGTTGACAGGCTGGGATCATATTCGATCTGTCAAAGTTGGGATCCAGATGCAGGTGCCAGGCAGTAAAAAACACAGCGAGGAATGGTGAGAAAGAAATAACATTTCAATCATTAGTGTAATATCAGAACAGCAGGAACAGTATCATCACGAGGTTTCCAACGAACGCCTGAACGACA
The DNA here is from genome assembly GCA_030600725.1 of Thermoplasmatota archaeon. Classification (GTDB taxonomy): domain Archaea; phylum Thermoplasmatota; class Penumbrarchaeia; order Penumbrarchaeales; family Penumbrarchaeaceae; genus JAGLEG01. Next base: position 1,475 of record JAUVLN010000280.1, read on the forward strand.
AAGCCCACGGCGATGGAGACGATGAACGGTATCTTTGGACTGCACCAGGCCCTCTTCACCTTCTTCCTTCTCAGCTTCCGTATCACCTTCTCGGTTGGGTCCACCTTCTTCTTCTTTCCGTCCTCAAGCACCACCCACACGTGCTTCCCCTCCAGCTTATCCACATCCACATAGTACCCGGTGAACATCTTCAAACCAAAATATCCCGAGACCATGTTCTTGATGGGCAGGTACAAACCCATGATGACCACCGTTATCACGGCAGCGTTGAGCATCGCAGAGAGATGAAAAGGAAAGACGTACTCCATGGCGGTAATGTCCCCGAATATGTCGTAAAAGGGCCCCATCGTTATCACGTCGATCTCCCCGTACCAGGGAAACAGCGCCGCAAGGGCGATCATGCACTTCGCATCAGCACCGCCGTGTAGGACCCTCACCCCCAAGAAGGGAATGCTGTACATCGCAAAGTAGGCCAGCATGAAGATGAAGGAGAGGAAGACCCTTCCGAACAATCCCCGGTCCCCGTAGAGGAATCCAACCACCCCCCCGACAACCGCCAGAGCGTAGATCACTAAAAACATTATGTCCTGTCTGTTCCCCTTCATCACTTCCCCCGGCTCCGGGTACCCGAACATCACAAAGAGCATGGTTCCGATAAGGAGAAAGAACGAAAGGAACGAAAGGGGCTCCTCATCTCCCCCTTTAATGTACATCTCCCAGAGAACGAGTCCCCCGGCCCCCAGCAGCATGAGCAGCCAGAACCTGTCCGGGACCCTCCGGTATTTGAGGTCCATAATTGATGCGCCTATGAGCACCAGCGAGATGACGGCTATCTTGCCCACGGATACCAGATTGGATGGGTCCCACATCTGAAGCCCTCACTCCTGACCGACCACCTCGACGGCCTTCTCCCTGAACAGCCTCGCCTGGGTCGGGTTCATATTTACGAGCTTCGAAAGCTCCTTGGGGGACAATTCGGCGATCTTCTCCGGACAATCCAAGCCGTTCTCTATCAGCGTCGATGCCATCTCAAGTGAGGTCCCCATCCTCTTGGCGAGATCGCGCGCAGGATCCTCGGGTTTCTTGATGATCTGTCCTCTTCCCCTGGCAGGCTCGCTCTTATCGCCATCTCCAACTGCGGTGGGAAGGACCCATTTGCCCTTCTTCCCACCGATGGAGACGTCCACCTCTCCGGTGGATTCGTGATAGATCATCTCCAGCTTCTCCTCCCTATTCATCACGATCACGGCGGTCCCGGAGAATATGACCTCGGGCAGGTTATCCGCGCCCCTTGATATCCTGCACTCCACGCCGAGGATGCAGTTCGCCTGGAGGCTCGTTCCGGCCTCCTCCAGTCGTGAGAGCCCCTCCTGGATCAACATCTCATGGTGCTGGGCATCATCCGTCCAGGGCCATTTCTTGCCGTTGGATCCAACGAACCTCCTCCCCCGCCCGTCCTTTTGCACCCTGGCATGGCCCATAACGATACCCAACGTCTTGGTGATCTCCCGCCCGGGGATGTGGTCCAGATTGACTGTCAGCATGATAATCAGCCGTTAAAGGATCTCACTCCGTTTTCTTCTTTTTCTTCTTCTTTTTCTTCCCCTCCACCACCAGCTCCTTTTTGTCCTTTTTCTTTTTCTTCCCCTCCACCACCGGCTCCTTTTTGTCCTTTT
>JAUVLN010000191.1 GCA_030600725.1 Thermoplasmatota archaeon
TCGTATTGATGATGCTGCTGATCGCGGGGTTCTGGGCGCTCTATTCCACAACCCTTGCACCATTTATATTGATCATGTACGGATACCGCTTCATCCCATTGTGGATCCCTGTCATTCTACTGGGAGTGGTCAATCCCGGGACGATCATATTACTGGGGGGACCACTTTCAAAATATGCCGAGAAGATAGAATCCATCAAGCTGCTGATGGGCGGCGTATTCATCTACCTGATCGGATTGGCGCTCATCACCTTTTTTCTGGAAACCCTTCCGGTGGTGATAGTTGGAATGGTCATCTACTCCATCGGGGAGTTCATGGTGGCTCCGGGATCCCTGGCTTTCGTCTCAAAACTGGCACCCAAAGAGAAGATATCGGCCTATATCGGATGCAATTTCCTCTCGGCATTTTCCGGGATATTCGGGGGCGCATTGATATTCGGACTTCTTGCCGGCAAGGTCGGAATCGATATGGCCAGACCACATTTCTTCTATGGATTGTTAATGGGATTCGGCCTGCTTATCCTGGCGATGTTCATGTTATATAACTGGTCATGGGGAAAGGATATCATCAACAGGGCCAAGAGGATAGAGATGGAGGAGACGGGGGTCCACGAGCACGAGATCGATGGGAGGAAGTTGAAAAGGGAGCCGATCCTGTTCAAGATATTCGATTATAAGTTGACCATGGCCATTGCAATTGTTTTGATCCCGATTATCCTCGTCGCGTCGTATTCCATGGGGACGAATGTGTTCTATCCGCCGGAGGATGATGATGATCAGCCTCCCGTGATCGTTCTGGTCGAGGATACGATCACCTATTCACTTGGGGATTACACGAACGACGGGGGAACCACCGTCGTTGATTTCGATTCCGTCGGGCAGCCCGTATCCATTGAGATCACGCTCAGTTGGTCCGACAGCGAGAACCTGCGGATCTACCAGAAGAACGATCCGGACACATTCCAGATGAGGCTGATCCCCCCCAATGCCACCGCAGGCGCCCTCGATCCAAGCGACATGGATGACGACGGATCCATCACCTACAACAGGGAGATCAACGAAACCATGGCGGAGGAGTGGTGGGGGGTATGGACCCTGGAGATCGACTGCGAGACCGGACCCATCTCAACCAGAGGCCCCCTTGGAGTCCTGCAGTGGGACGACCCCGGTGAAAAGTGGGAAGCAACCATAGTGGTGACCTTCCTCAAAGAACAGCAAGAGTGAGCAAGCTCATTTGATCCTTGGCGAAAAACACCGCCGGTTCAGGGATCATGATATCCCTGGCAGGAAGAGCACCGAGAAGGTCATATAGCCCAGTAGAAGGAGCACGCCTTCCTTCCTGGACATCTTCTTCCTGCTGAGAACGATCGCGAGCAGTGTAAGAAGAAGCATTGCCGGTATCACGGATCCAGCAAGGTAGGTGCTGACCGAAAGCGGCCTTATAAGGCCGACGAAACCAGGTATAAGCAGTATATTGAAGAGATTGGACCCAAGGATGTTGCCTATCGCCATTCCCTCATGCCCCTTTACGGAAGCAATCACCGCGGTAAGGAGCTCCGGAAGCGATGTCCCCGCTGCGATCAATGTGAGGGCGATGATCGACTCCTCCACCCCGAGGGACACGGATAATCCGACAGCGGATCTGACCAATATCGGAGCACCGAAGGCGAGTAAAACCGTTCCGAACAATATCATCAACATGAGGACGAGATAGGACTTCTTCTTCACCTCGATCTCACCCGAGACCTCCGTTGTTCGGAAGAGGTGAATGACGTAGATAACAAAGAGAAAGAACAGGACACACGCCTCGACCCTGCCGATGCCGTTGATGGCGAACACCGCAAAGAGCATCGTCGCGATCATGACCATCCAGCCATCCCTGAGAACCAGTTTACTGGGGAAAAACGGGATTATCAGAACCCCTACTGCCAATACTATGCCCATGTTGAAGGCGTTGGAACCTACCACGTTTCCCACGGCGATCCCGTGGTTTCCCGAAATGGTCGCAGTGATCGCTGTGACCAACTCCGGCAGGGATGTCGCAGTGGCAATGAGGGTGACTCCTATTACATGGCCATTTATCCTCCTTTTATTCGCGATGCCTGCGGCTCCGTCCACCAGCAGGTTCGCACCCCAGACGAGCATACCCAGCCCCAGCAAGGTTCCAAGGAACTCAAATAACACCTATTCGGTGTAAAAAAATAGGCATTATAAGTATTCTCTCCTTTCGGATACCTTATGCCGAAGATCCGAATGGGACATTTTTAGATAACTATAAATAATCCTTTATCTGGCCAGATTCCCGACCCTTGATCAATGCCACCACCTCCGAGGCCACCTCGATCGGAGGGACCAATCGGGAGAGCCCGTATCCCTTCATCATCGACCTCCTCCAGCTATCCTCCTTTTCAGGTCGATCCAATATGCCGGGCGATACCATGTTTATCGTGACCCCCGATCCCTGCAGTTCAAGTGCCAGAGAGCCGGTGAGAACCGCGAGAGCGGTCTTTGCGGCCGCGTGTACGGCAACCCCCCTGTAAGCCTTGACCTCGAGGGCTCCCGCCATACCTATGTTGACGATGCGTCCATATTTGCTCTCCTTCATCCCCTTTACAGCTCTCATGATGGGAAGGACCGTCGGATAGATGACGCCGTCCATGCCCTCGCTGAAAGTATCCGGATCCAGGGAAAGTATCGAGCCGGTCACGAAAGAGGCGGCGTTGTTCACCAGTACCGATACCGGACCGATCTCACATTCCACCATATCGAACAGCCGCTCCACATCCTCCGGCGCCTCCAGATCGGCCTGATAGATCGGAACCTCCAGTTCAATGGATGCTTCCCTCGCAGCCTGGACGTCGCTCCTGTAGGAGAGGGCGACAAGATAGCCTTCCTCTTTCAGGAGCCTGGCGATCTCCAGACCCAACCCCTTTGATCCTCCGGTTACCAGCGCCACATGTTTGGTGGGGGTTCCTCCATCCATGGTATTGAAAAGCGATGGGAGATATTATTCATTTCCCCTGTCGTGATCCGCCGAAAAAGATCGGCTCGGGCCGGCATTCCACATCAGGACCGTGTCGGTCCGTTTGGTCGGAACCATCTCTTCGGGATCCGGATCCTACCCTTGATCAAGATTAAATTCATTACCCAACAGTCCCATTGTAGCTTGATGTACGAACCGTCTTATCTGGAGCTGTTCGCGTCAGGGGAACTGAAGGAGAGGGCGGAAAGGGCTGTCGAGTCGCTCAGGGAATGCAGGATATGTCCCAGACATTGCGCTGTCGATAGGAAAGAAGACGGGATCGGTTTCTGCAGGATCGGAAGGGAGGCGCGGGTCTCCAGCTACGGCCCTCATTTCGGAGAGGAGGGTCCGCTGGTCGGAAGGAGCGGCTCCGGTACGATATTCTTCTCCGGATGCAACCTGGGATGTAGGTTCTGCCAGAACTGGGACATCAGCCAGATGGCCTCAGGTAGTGAACGGAACGCGGAGGAACTGGCGGATATCATGATGAGGATCCAGGGAATGGGATGCCACAACATCAACCTGGTCTCGCCAACACATGTTGTGCCCCAATTCCTCGAGGCTTTGGAGATAGCGTGTATGATGGGGCTTGAGCTTCCGATCGTCTACAATACCGGCGGTTACGATTCCATTGAGACGCTGAGGCTCCTTGACGGTGTTGTGGACATCTACATGCCGGACATGAAGTACTCCGATCCGGCGGTGGGAAAGAGGCTCTCGCTCGTCGATGATTATCCTAAGATCAACTTTGAAGCGGTGAGGGAGATGCACCGGCAGGTGGGGGACCTTGTCATGGATGAGGATGGGGTCGCATACCGGGGACTTCTCGTCAGGCATCTGGTCCTCCCCGGTGACCTTGCAGGGACGGGAGAGGTTGTGAGGTTCCTTGCGGAGGAGATCTCGAAGGACACCTACGTCAACATCATGGAACAGTACAGGCCCGAATACAGGGCGATGGAGTGTGAAGGGATGGGGAGGATGCCAACGGGAAAGGAGCTGCGGAACGCGGAGAAGATGGCACTGGATGCAGGCTTGAGCCGCCTGGATAAATACTACCGCCAAACATGGAGTATCAAGCGTTTTCTTATACGATAGAACAAAGTAAATCACCATTTGGAATTTTCAAGACCAAGGTTCAAATCCCCCGGACAAAGATTACATAAGCGGGCGCCGGGAGGAGCCAGCCGCGATTATAATCAGTTATCAACATCGGCTGGCGACTATGAAAAAAACCGTAACTAAACATATGTAAGTAGTTTTTTTCAACAGGCGACCGCACTTTTTTTACCTTATCATATAAAATTTAAAAAAAAGTGCGGGCGCCGGGATTTGAACCCGAGTTTTTAGCTTGGCAAGCTAAAGTGATACCAGGCTACACCACGCCCGCAGCGGTTTCGGAAGATTATGCTTTTCCTTTAAATAACTTACCTCAAAGCTTCCTCAGTTTACCGCTTGCCAGCTTCCTCATCTTCCTCATGCTGTCAGGGGGCCCCTTCACGAAGATCACGTCTCCGTCCATTATCTCCTGATCGCGTTCAGGACCGTATATCCACCCGGCCCCCCTCTTGATGGCTATCGCCCACATGCCGGTCTCGGTAGCCAGCCTGACATCCTTCAGGGCTTTACAGACGAGTATGGACCTGGGCCCCACCTCCACCTTGAAGATACCAACGTCCGATTCCACGATCGACTCCTTCAGTACGGGATGCGGTTCGATATCCCTCAGAACGACATCGCATATTGACATCGCCGAGTCCGCAATCGCATTTACAAAAGAGTCCATCCTCAGTA
>JAUVLN010000314.1 GCA_030600725.1 Thermoplasmatota archaeon
GGCCTATCTGCGGTGGAGATCGTCAGATCCATCAGGCATCTAAAAAGCGAGAGCAAGATATCACTGGGTGCGCGGATCGGCCCGGTGCGACTGATAACCCCGTCCAGGGATATGTTGGAGGCCTCAGTGGAGGATATCAGGGGGACCGTAAAAGCGGAGGAGGTCACCCTGGAGGATTCGAAGGATCTGACGGAGGAGGTATCAGGGCTCAAACCGGATTTCAGAGCGATGGGCCCCCTGTACCGGGACAGGATGGGGTCGATAGTAAAGGCCCTCAAGGATCCCACCTCGGGAAAGGATCTAGCGGTCAAGATGGTGGTGGATGGAAAGGTCCGGATGGACCCGGATGGAAAGGGCGAGGTTGAGATAACGGCCGACCTCGTAGAGGTGGAGAAGGTCTGGATGTTCCAGGGTCGGAGCGTGAACCACATGACCGTGGGTAATACGGTCGTGGTACTCGAGGACCTGTAGCAGCCGAGGAGCGCATATTCCTCTGTGCGCTACAATATATCATACATCGATCTACACGATATCAATTCTCCCAGGCTGCAGCATATCGCTTGGTTCCAACGTGTGTGCATGAAAGCCACATAATGGGGTTCCGAACAATGGAGTATAATATCCGTTTATATAGTAAAAAAGTATTCACACAAACGGTTTCCAAATCAAGGAAAAAATAGGGGGTCCCATAATTATGTTGACGTTTCTGGTAACGTTTATCGGGGTACTCCTGCTCTATCTTCTGCTCGTGTTGGGTTCGGGAGAACCCGGTGGTGCCCTTGGTATCTACTTCGCGGTGGAGGAGATCGCGGCCGGTGTGATCCTGTCACTTCTGGCAGCGGTCGTCAGCAGGATGCTGTTGGGAAAAGGGGAGAACGACGTCATAGGTAAACCGGCAAATATTCTGGTCAAGCCGGTCATCTTCATCGTCTATCTGTTCCCTTTCATTTATGCGATGGCTTTGGCGAACATCGATGTGGCATTCAGGGTCATAACAGGAAAGATAAGGCCCGGGATCGTGAGGATAAGGCCCAAGCTGAGAACGAACCTCGCCAGGACGGTCCTGGCGAATTCCATCACCCTAACGCCCGGTACGCTCACGGTCGACGTGGACGATAGGACGGGAGATCTCTTCATCCACTGGATATTCGTGAAGGATACAAGGACGGACCAGGAGAGGATGAAGGAGGTCTGCGGAGGATTTCCCGAGTGGGCAAGGAGGATTGCGGAATGACATTCACGGAGTTCAATATCCTGATCATAGGCGTTGCCGTGATGGCAATTGGGACGATCATCGCCATCATCAGGCTGCTGTACGGACCGACGTCCCCCGACAGGATCGTCGCCCTGGATACGGTGAACACGCTTGTGGTGGGGATGATGATCGGGCTTGGCGCATATCACGAGGAGGTTGTATTCATCGATGTCGCGATCGTGTATGCGGTGCTCTCGTTCGTGACCACACTGGTAATCGCCAAATACATGGAAGGATCCAAGGAGGAGGTGGAATAGCATGGAAGGCGAAGTTATTGCAATGATCGTATTGATAGCGATATCATCGATCTTCATAACCCTGGGATGCATTGGGCTTCACCGGTTCCCGGATGTCTACACCAGGCTTCATGCGGCGACCAAGACCACCACCTTCGGGATGATATTCTTCTCCCTTGCCGTGGTGGTATTCGGAATATGGAGGTTCTCCGAGGCGGATGAGATCAACAGGGGCGCGTACCTCACCCTCGTTGGCCACACGATCGTGGCGCTGATCCTCCTGCTGGTCACCAACCCCACCGGCGCCCATGCGATCGCAAGGGCCGCCAGAAGGTCCGGGATCAAACCCGAACAGGCCGTTGTCGATGAGTTCGAGGAGGTGGAACCGTGACCTACGGGGATCTTCTGACCGATGTCGGCTTCTGGTACGACCTGCTTCACCTGTCCGTGCTGGTGGGCATGGTAGTTTCCGCCACCCTGGTAGTGAGGTTCAAGGACCTGCTTTCGGCGACCATCGCCCTTGCTGCGGTGAGCCTTCTTCTGTCGCTTGAATTCTATATATTACAGGCCCCGGATGTCGCGATAGCCGAGGCGGCTGTCGGGGCGGGTCTGACGACCGCCATAATCATCTTTGCCATCGGGGGCACCAGAAGGAGGGAGCAGTGATGATAGGTAAAGGTGTGACGATAATCGCCCTCATGTCCCTTGTGGCCCTCCTTCTTCTTACAGTATATGAGATGAGGGACTTCGGCGAACCGGAGGATAAGCTGGACCTGTACGATCCCGAGACAGGTGAGAACCATGGGGAGACCGAGGATAGGACCGCAATGGACCAGTTCTTCCTCGACAATTCCCAGGGCAACGATACGGCCACGAACAACGTGGTGACCGCTGTGGTCTTCGATTACAGGGGTTTCGATACGCTTGGAGAGGCCACCGTCCTTTTCGCGGCGGTGACCGGCGTCCTGATGGCACTTCGGAGGGCCTTTCCCGAGAAAGGGAGTGCCAAGAAGAGGAAGGGAGGTGGTGTGAAATGAAACCTATGTCTCCGGTGGTGAGGACCATAACAAAGCTCCTCCTCGGACCCATCTTCCTCTTCGGCGCTTACATCATACTCCACGGGCATCTCACTCCCGGCGGGGGTTTC
>JAUVLN010000208.1 GCA_030600725.1 Thermoplasmatota archaeon
TCGTATTCAGACCCGATGACAACGCGAAGAAAGGTGATTACACGCTCAGGATCAAGGTGATATCGGAGGATGGCGAGACAATTGTGACATCCCAGGACATCACCATTGAGGTGGGAGATGCCCCTTCTGATGGGGGATCTGATGATTTCACTGACGACCTCTACGAGATGCTAACCGATGTGATGCCGTTCCTATCATGGGTTCCAAAGGATAAGCTGATCCCGGTGTTCCTGTTCCTTGTGGTGCTGTTCATGGTTGGGATCGTCATGTTGGGCATCACCCTCCAACGCAGAAGGATGAAAAAAGCAGCGGATGACCCGTATGCGGAACAGCGGCGGATATATATCGAACTCTACGGAGTGGAACCCACCAGTGAACAACTTGAAGCCGCTGTAAGTGGCTCTGAAGAGGATATCCTTAACTCGATCGAATCACTGGATGAGGTCGATAACACAAAGGATGAGAGCTTTTATATCAACGAAGGGGCAAATGAAGGAGTGGATGAGCCTTCTCCCCCCATGGAAGATGATGAGGATACAGAACCATTGATGCAGGAGGGGAAGATCCCTGAAAGTGTGGGTGAGGGAGACGCGCCCCTTCCCGATTGATCCCTACTATCACTTTCAGGGTTGATAGGGAATATATTCTATATATCCCGTGAGATATATGCAGATAACCTGAATCCAAGAGGAATGGTCCATGAGATCACCCAGAAAGAGAGGTGGAAGTAAGCGCAAGAAGAAGGGTCCCAGCAAGACGTTGGACTCCTTCATCAATGATGATAAGGCCACCTCCTCGAGAAAGGAAGATGTCGATATACATACGGATAAAGGGGATCCGCCGAAGAAGCGACTTGAAGAAGGAACCCCTGATAAGGGATCGAAAAGGAAGGGAGATGCGGAGAAGAAGCTCCCCTCCAACAAGGAGATCATCGAGGGTAACAATGAAAGAGGGGGAGGGGCAAAGGCGATGGATATGAAGGGGCCCGAGGCAGTATTTCCGGATCCCAAGGAGGAGATCGGGAAGGAACCCACGGGACCCGGTTCCAACCTGAGGAAAGCACTTGATCAAAAGGATGTGATGAGCCTTATCAAGAGCCCCGAGGATTGGGAGCTCTTGATCTCCGGGGAGGATATTACTGCAGAGGAGGCAAACGTTTTCCTCGGCCCGCTCAAAAAGGCCATCGAGGAGAAGGGGTCTACCGGAATATATTTCCACACGGACATGGATGGTTTGAACGGGGCGTTGATGATCAAGGACCTGATCCAGCATTGGTTCGGGGATGATTTTCCATTTCATGCCTCTCCGATCGAACACAACGAGATACCGCTCCTGAAGATAGATGATGACATATGTTACATCTTCGTCGACATAACCTATCCCGAGAAACTTGAGAACGTTTTCACGATCGACCATCACGGGGAGCGAAGAGATCAGAAATCGATCGACGAGTACATCTTCATGCTCTCTCCACTCGAGAAGGATTACGAATATCCATCGACGGCGACCGGATTATGTGCGTATCTCAACTATGTCGGCAGGGGAAATTCGGGCAGCTTCTTCTTCTTTCTCGGCCACGGACCCTGGAAGGATGATCCTTTCATCCGACTCCTCATGCTCCTCGCCGCCGTATGCGACAACCTCTGGCATCTGAATTTTCTCATTGATATCCCGATCAAGATGTGGATATCCGATCCGGAGGAGGAGAGGTTCCTGATAAAGGTCTCGATCTCCGCATCCCTGATGCTCGGGGAGGAGGAGCGCAGGAATCTCGTTGTGAGCAGGTTCTTCAAGGAGCGGGTCACCCCCGAAGGGTTCCTGAACCTGATGTGTACCTACCTGGACCAGGCTGGAAATATATTCGATTTCGTTGTCCAGCTCTCCAAAGCGGGTGAGAAGTTCTACAACGACATATTCTTCTCCCTCACCGATTCGATAGATCGCACGCTTTCCTCCTGGGACAGGGATATGGAGATGTTGAAGAAGCTTGATGCTTCCATGCCTATAGATCTCCGGGGAAACAGGGAGAAGATGAAGGAGCTGCTCAAGACCAGGGGCGACCTCTCCGACGAACACTGGAGGCGGATCAACTTCTACAACAAGGAGCTCGACAAGCTGGAATCGAAAATCAAGGTGGAGGAGAAGACCCTCATGCAGCTCAGGGGGGCCAAGAAGTTGATATCGACCGAGAAAGGGCCCAGGCTCTGTGTGATACTCCCACAGCAGAGATCACATCAGATCAAGGGCATCTCCGCGTCGCTACTCTACTATATGGGTTGGAAGAACGTGGTTATCGAGGAGAGGAAGAACGAGGCATCCTGGGGGGCGCGGGGTTTCACCAGAGATCAGATAGAGGAGCAGTTCAACACGCTCTCCATGGGATATCAGGAGCTCAAGGATTACCTCTTCATGGAGAAGGTGTTCAAGGACCTGCCTGATGTGTTCCGGAAGGGGTTGAACATCTCAAAGAAGATAGCGTTCAATCAGACCTACACCGGCGGTATGGGGGGCAGGGGATTGATCTACGGGGGGACGCTGACAGGAAAGGTCCCGTGGATATTCTCGCTTCTTGAGGAGACGGGGGAGATGGAGAAGAAGATCAAGGAGCTCATGATCCACAAGGAGCTGGGAAACGCCCTTCAGGGGCTCACGGAGGGGCAGTCAACGGTGAGCACCGCCCAGGCCCTGCGGGCAAAGTTCAAGTCCACGGGATGGGTGGTCGTTAACCTGACCGGAGGGGCGGAGGGCGTGGATATCATGTACGGCAACTTCAACCAGATGATAATGCATCTTGTTGGCTACAAGGAAAGGTTCCAGGTGAACCTCAAGGATATCCCCAGGCCCCTGCCGAACATTGAGACGGGTGTCTTCGAGGGCCTTGTGGATCGATGAATCTGTCGCTTGAGATAAAATATTAATACTCAAAGGTAGCCAGACAGCAATTCTCGCCGAACATAAATGTTAAAAGCCCAGTATCCTATTTGTCCACTGTCCTTACCCATCCGGGACTTGGGAGAAGTTTACGGAGCTACTGAAGTATAAAATAGGTATAATCGTTAAATGATATTATATAGACGGCCGTTTCATTTCCAAAAAGGTGAGATTAATGAATAGATTAAGGGTTTTTTCGGTATTCGTATTTGTATCGCTGTTATCTGTTGCAATATTCCCCGTGGTATTGGCATCACCTGACGAAAACAGTGTCCCTATCTTCACATCCGAAGAGGCCACAGAGAAGTTAGATGTGGGAGAAACAAACCCATCAGGTTTTTTCGCGGAGAACCTGGGACAGTGGGAGAACGGCCTGGACCTTATGGCCTCGACACCGTTCGGACGTGCGGGGTTCTCATCGGGATGTTCCTATCTGGATATAAGGCCGGAGCGGGGTTCCACGGGCTTCATCCTCAAGTACAAGTTCATGGGCTCCGATCATGTGGAACCGATAGGGCAAGACCTGCTGCCCCATTACAATAATTATTTCCATGGAGATGACAAAACAGCCTGGTACGCAGGGGTTGCAAATTACAATTCCGTCGTTTATGAGAACCTCTGGGATTCCATCGACCTAAGATACTATTTTACCAAGGACGGTCTGAAGTATGATCTCATTCTCCATCCAGGTGCGGACCCGGATGATATAAAGATCAAGATCTCAGGCATAAAAGAGATGATAGTGGAAGAGGACAACATCGAACTGCTCCTTCCCTCCGGTGGCCCATCGATCACGGACAATGAGCTGAAAGTGTACTATGGTGATGATGGTACCCCAATCACCGCCTCTTTCTCCCGCATCTCCTCCGATATTTACGGGTTTGAGCTCGAACCCTACGACAGCTTGAGGGAGGCCGTTATCGATCCTCTGATCTACTCCTCGTTCATAGGTGGCAGCAGATACGAGACCGGTAGATCGGTGGAGGTCGACAGCAGCGGCAACGCATACGTTACGGGCAGAACGGAATCCTCCAATTTCCCCACCACCTCTGGTGCCTATAACACCTCATACAACTCCAACGGGGATGTATTCATTACCAAGATGAACTCTGCCGGAAGCAGCCTTATTTATTCAACGTTTGTGGGGGGCAGTTATAACGACTACGGCTACGGGATCGATATCGACAGCAGCGGCAACGCCTACGTGACCGGGTACACCTCGGACTGGAACTGGTCCGGGGGAAACCAGTCATACTACACCTTCCCAACAACCTCCGGAGCATTTGATGAGTCCCACAACGGCTATGATGATGTGTTCGTTCTCAAATTGAATCCATCGGGGTCATCTCTCCTTTTCTCAACACTGGTTGGGTCCAATTCCTCGGAGGTCGGGTACGGAATAGTGGTGGACTCACAGCGGGATAAAGGTCCAACTTGTTGAGCGGGATTCCACCATCGGCGGCTGGATGGCACGGCTCAATGATGTTTTCCCCACAAAT
>JAUVLN010000218.1 GCA_030600725.1 Thermoplasmatota archaeon
TCGTATCGAAGAAGCTTTTGAAGGAGGGGCAACCGATAGAAATAGACGACGAGGAGGACTCGCTTTCCTTTCACTTATCCATTGAACCGAAGGTGAAGGAGATCCTGGGCAAGATGAAAAGGAAATATGAGATCAACATAGAGGATCAGGAATGGATATGACCTTGCACGACCCCCTGATAATCCAGAGCGATCACACATTGCTCCTCGAGGTGGAACATCCAGGATATGGCGAATGCAGGGATTTCCTTGCAACCTTTGCGGAGCTGGTCAAGTCGCCGGAGTTCATACACACCTACAGGATCACTCCCCTTTCCCTCTGGAATGCTGCTGCACTCGAGATACCACTTGTGGAGATAGAATACGAATTGAGATATTTTTCCAGATATGACATCCCCGAGAATGTTCTTGTCGATATCGAGGAATGGTACAACAGCTATGGAAAAGTGGTTCTTGTCAAGGATACCCCGGGTCGGATCAGATTGGTCGTCGATGACCCCGTGATCCTGGAAAGGCTGATCCACGATGCAAAACTGCGATCATACTGGCTCGAACTTGAAGGAAATGAGTTTCTCGTTGATGAGGTTGAGCGCGGTGAGCTTAAACACGCCCTGGTGAAAACCGGTTTTCCTGTGAAGGATCTCTGCGGTTATATCCCCGGCATTGAACTGGATATTACCCTGAGGGATGTTGATCTTGACAGTAAGGAGTTCGATCTGTATGACTATCAAAAGGAGGCTGTCGATGCATTCCATCAAGCGGGAAGAGCCACAGGAGGAAACGGGATAATCGTTCTGCCCTGTGGATCGGGCAAGACCATCATCGGTCTCGGTGTGATGTCCGCGATATCGAATAATACCCTCATCATATCCACCAACAACGTTGCAGTCCATCAATGGAGGGATGAGATCATTGCAAAGACACACATGAAGGGGGAGGATGTCGGGGAATTCACAGGTCTTGAGAAGACCATAAAACCCATAACGATAACGACATACCAGATGCTTACTCACCGTCGCTCCACCGATGAACCCATGCAGAATCTCGAGATCTTCAGGGAGAACGGATGGGGGCTGATCATCTACGACGAGGTCCACACGCTTCCAGCACCTGTTTTCAGGGCCACTGCTGGGATACAGGCAAGAAGGCGGCTTGGGTTGACAGCGACGCTTATACGCGAGGATGGCAAGGAGGATGAGGTATTCGCGCTGATAGGACCCAAGAGGTATGATGTACCCTGGAAGACCCTCGAGAACATGGGATACATCGCGGAGGCCATTTGTACCGAGTACAGGATAAAACTTCCCGCTGATGTGGAGATGGAATATGCGCATGCGACCAAACGGCGGAAGTTTCGCATTGCGGCGGAGAACCGGGCCAAGCTGGATCTGGTTCGCCAGCTTATAATAAATCACCCTGATGACAGCATCCTCATCATAGGCCAGTACATCTCCCAGGTCGAAGGATTGTCAAGGGAACTTATGGTTCCGATCATCACTGGAAAGACCAAAAATTCCATGAGGGAGGAACTCTACTCGGATTTCAATACGGGAAAGATAAGGATCCTTGTTGTATCCAAGGTTGCAAACTTCGCAGTGGACCTCCCGGATGCCAGCATGATGATCCAGGTGTCGGGAACCTTCGGATCTCGACAGGAGGAGGCCCAGAGGCTTGGAAGAATCCTTCGGCCGAAGGATCGCATCTCTTATTTCTACACGCTGGTCTCCGCGGGAACCGTGGAACAGACCTTCGGGATCAACAGGCAGCTCTATCTCGTTGAGCAGGGTTACAGATACCAGATCAGGTATTATTCCACATGACAAAGGGGTCTCCGGATCATTCAGTATCTATCCCCAATTGTCTGAACGCCTCCAGTGCAAAATGATAACATTTTCTATTCCTCTCTCTTATCTTTCCAGAGCCTTAAAGTGAAAGAATATTCATCCTCGACAAGATCCGGTTCCGTTCCATTGTGCTTTTTCATACCTGCAATGATCTTCCTTGGAACTCCCAACCCTCTTGCATCGACGTATCCATAATCCCTCAGCACTTCCTTTATAAGTTCATTACGGGTTGCCCTGCATCCGGTTTTCATTCTCTCAACGGTAATGGTATTCGGGAGTTTTCCGGGGCTTATAACCTCTATCCGATCGCTGTATATCGAGAGTTCGATATCGGTCACACTGATCGTGTAATCACGATGGGCGATCGCATTTACTACTGTTTCTCTGATGGCCTCTTCAGGATAATCTGTCCTGTCGATACGCCTGCCGTCCTTGATGTATGAACTGGAACGCGTGTTCCTTCGGACGAATTCGATCGCCCTTTCCACGATACCGGTATCGAGGATCACATTATCCTCCGAGAATCTGGCCACTATGGGCCCACGGATGACAGTTGCTTCGATCGTTTCGTAATCCTTATCCTTACCGGGGTATGCAACCGCAGATATCCCTGCCTGGGGAAGATAATGATTCGGATCCTTCCCGAATAACAACATTCCCGCGACGGTGGGTATCGATCTCTCTCCGGATTCTACCATTATCTCGGTATTGATGAGAAGTGTCTCCCACAGTTCGGCATCTTCCTTCTCCGGACGATACTGTTCTCTGATATCCCTGAAATAATTTGAAAGTCGATCAAGATCCAGATCTCCCAATAAAGAACCGGGGACCGGTTTGATATCATATCGAACCACACCGGAGGCTTGATAGAGCCTCTGTTCCTCTTCACGTGTCGCTTCCCTCGAGATGCTTCCCGTTCTCACAAATGTGACCCATCTGCTTCCCATACGGGCTTTATACGGTTTATCCGGGCTATCATCAGGAATGGAGATCACACATATCTTTTTATCATCAGCCCACGGGATCATTTCAATGTATGGTATAAGTGAAGGTTGTATATTGTTCGAGCAGATATTTATTATCCATTCCTCCATATCAGGACGAAGAACCCCGGTCACGGAACCATTATCCTCAACACCAAGAATAATATGGCCGCCTTCGAGATTGGACAGCGCGGAGATCTCCTTGGCGAGTTTTTCGGGACGTATATCATCCCGTTTGAATTCCACGCCAGAATTCTCCCCTTTTTCAATGATATCCGCCACTTCCATTCGGTTCATTGTCATCATTCCCTTAATTCATTCATGGGTATTATGGTTAACATCTTTTTGGGGTAATACCATAAGAGGCCATCCTTGACATCGATCCCACTTGGATCATCTTTTGAGATAATATACCTTACACCGGATGCCATCTCCGACCGGGATAGGGACGGCTACCTCGCTCACAACAGGTAGATATCTCTCAACCTCCAGTTATATTCTCAAGCTATTGCCGAATAGAGAAATAAACCTTTCCAACTTTACCTTGTAATATTGGTTCAATATCAATATATTCCTGGTTTCTACATGGGAAAACATCCCTGAAAAAAAGTTTCATTTTCATAACACGACTAGTCGTGTTAGCATCTCAAGGCCCATCATTCATTTGCAGACCCCTGTGGATGGACGTTAAATAGGTCCACCGTCCGATCACCTACTGTCGGCGCAGTTCCGTTGGCGTCGGCATCAAAAAGAAAAACGGAGGTTTGATATATATGTCAACAAGAAACGACCTAATGGGTTATGTGAGGCGCTCCAACAATGGCGGCGCTATCAAAGTGAGTGTGGACCAGGAGGCCTTTAACAAGGCCCAGAGATACGAGGGTGCTGACGGCAGGAGCTATGTCGGCATGGTGATCAACCTGAGCAAACTCCGCAGCCTTCTGCTCGGTGAGCAGGAGGTGACATCGATCAGCCAGCTGATCGAGGTTGCGGACCAGGAAATACCATCCTGATCCCCTCCGAAAAATGGGGGGGCTCACTGCCTCCCCTGACTTTTTTTTTATATCTTACCCGTCGCACCGCAGTTCGGGCAGGTGATCTGATCGACATTCTCCTCCACCTCGAACCTGGTCTCGCACCTTGGACATCTGATGGAGATCTGATCGACGGTTCCAAACCTCTCCTCCAGAATATCGATCGTATCCTCGTCGAGATCACCGTCCGTTCCACAGAACGGGCAAAGGGCGGAATCCATCACCTGGTCCAGCTCGAACAAACCGGAACAGTTCGGACAGACTATCGGGATGGGTTCGGGACCCCCTTCCACGACCTCCTCCTTCTTCGATCCCTCCTCCTTCTCCTCGGCGGGGACCCCTTCGATCATCCCGTTTGCGCCGCAGTGGGAGCATACCAGTTTCAGGGGCCTCTCGCCGCTATCCTCGGTCGTGAATATCTTCCTGCAGGCCGGGCACCTTA
>JAUVLN010000268.1 GCA_030600725.1 Thermoplasmatota archaeon
GGGCTCCCGGGGCGTAAAGTTTGGAGGATCCTATCTTGAGGTTCTCGTGCTGAAGTAGGTATTTTCCCTCTCCATCCAGTACGAACTCGTGGACGCCCTCGCCGATGGTATATGTAATAGTCGTAAGAGGGCCGTACAGGATATACAGGGCGCCCACCATCTCCTTTCCCGGTTTGAACGGCGAGCTGTTCCGATAGATCCCGATGATCGTTCCCACGGTTAGGTTGACGCCCATCAGGGATGAGCCGTCAAGCGGGTCCATGGTCACCGAGAACGCGCCTCCCTCATGAAGGGGGACTATATCCGGCCTCTCCTCGGATGCCACCGAATTGACACAATCCAGTTTCCCGAGGGCCTCGACGATCACCTCGTCTGCGAAAACGTCCATCTGTACCTGGGTCTCTCCGTAGACGTTGGTCGTGTCGCAGGCGTCCTGCCGACTTTGAAAGCCCGCCCGGATCACCATACCCTGGTCTGCAATCTTCAATATAAGCTCTTTCAGGTCCGGGTCCGTGTCCGGGATGTGTTCTTCGAGGAACATGATGCGCCTCCCCTGGTCGCTGTGTGTAAGTGGGGTTCTCTATTAATTGATTTTCCGCCTCTATTCCCCGGAGATGACATCCACGAGGACCGTGGCCGTATCGAGGTTCCCGGATGGGTCCTCAACCGTCAGGATCACCGTGTAGTTCCCCGGGTTTGGGAATGAATAGGTGAGGTTTATCAGATCGCTCCATATGTGACCGCTGATCTCCCATTCATAGCTCAGCTCCTCCCCCTCGGGGTCGAAGGAGTTGTTCGCGTTCAGATTGACCGGTTGGTTCACCTCCACAACGGCGGATGAGATGTAAATACGGGCCTGAGGAGGGTCATCGCTTCTGACTGAAAAGAATATCAAGGCCGCTATGCATACGACTATTATCGCTCCGGTTATGAGCCCGGGCAGGAATTTCGAGAGTTCCCTGAACAACCGTTTCATGGCGTCCCCCATCCGCAATGGTAAGATAACTCCGCCCTTATAAAGAAATACCTCCTCATCCGATACGGGTTTCATGGAGATCGAGATCAAGCAGGGTGCGTTGAACCTGGGTATAAGCGTCGCACACATTGTGATCGAGGATATCACCGTCGGACCCACAAACAGGGAGATATTCAATACGCTGGAGATGGAGATCAAGGAAGAGTTGAGAAACCGCTTTTCCTCGCTTGAACACCTGCCCAGAAATAAGATCATCAGGGCCTACAGGAACCTCTACTGGAAGATGGGAATAGATCCTACCAAGCAGAGGCCCTCCTCCGAGGCGCTTGTGCGGAGGATCCTGAAGAAAGGGCTCCCGTCGATCAACACACTTGTTGATGCGGGCAACCTCGCTTCATCGAGCACCCTTATTCCGATCGGGATCTATGATGTGGATAGGATCGAGGGAGAGCTGGTTCTGAGGGTCACGAGAGATGGAGAGCTATTCGAGGGGATAGGAGGGGCGGAGAAGGTGATGTCGAAAGGGCACCCGGTCCTTGCTGATGAGAGGGGGATCATACATCTGTACCCGTACCGGGATGCTATGAGGACGAGGATAACGGAGAGGTGCGAAAGGGCGTTGATAGTGGCCTGCGGGGTGAAGGGGATCTCGAAGTCGGTCCTGGATTCCGCAATTGATCTCACGGTGCGATATTTCGATTCTCTGGAGGGGAACTGAATTTGACCGATACGATACATATCTTTACGGATGGTGGGAGCAGGGGCAACCCGGGCCCCGGCGCGTCGGCCTTTGTAGCCACCAGGGACCATTCCCTGAGGCCGTCGAAACGGAATATTCTGTACAAAAGGGCGGAACTCAGGGGGAGATGCACGAACAACGAGGCGGAATACGGGGCCGTGATAATGGCCCTGGTGTGGGCCCACAGCAGGGGACATGACAAGCTAGTTATCCACTCCGATTCCCAGCTGATCGTGAGACAGATAAGGGGAGAGTACAGGGTTAAAGCACCTACGTTGAGACCGCTTTACGAAAGGGTGATGGGTCTGTTGAGGGGGGTTATCTGGAAGGCGGTACAGCATCCCAGGGAGCATCCATGGATCTCACTGTGTGATGAGATGGTGAATGAGATCCTGGATGCAAGGAGAAGATGAACATATTCATGGCCCCCTCTCGACATACAAATTATCTAATACTATTGGAATAAATAAGGCCAGGGTTACTTTCATGTTCAGACAGGCTATTGAGATCTTTTACAGCGAAGAGGATGAGGGATATATTGCAATCGTTCCCGAATTAAGAGGGTGCACTACTTTTGGCAATACTCAGATCGAAGCATTGAAAGAGGTTCTCGATGCATGGGATCCTGGATCGAGAATGCGAGGGAAAATGGAATTGATATCCCGGAACCAGCAGAGCATCGAATATTATCTGATGAGATGGTCCCTATCAGCCAAGGTGAAGAGGCCCTATCCTGATTACTGTTTGATCAACAATCAGGCCAGTTTATTGTTCCTTTCTCTCGGATATTATTGAGAATCTTGAACCCCTTATCATTCTTGAACATCTCAAGTGTTTTCCATTTCGACGACCTATCCGTTTTCGGGATCTTTATAGAGTATTTACCCTTATTTGCACCACTCTTGTATCTCTGAGATATCTTGACCATGACCTCTGTGGGAAGGATAAAATATGTGTCGGTTGGCTCCATGTACAGGATATAGATGTAGTTCTTTCGAGGCTCCAGTAGATATGGCCCGAAATGATTGGGATTCTTGGTTTCCTTGGACCTCGCTTTGATCTGAACATCAATATAGCAATTCTCATTGATTCTTATCACACAGTCAATTCCTTGGTCATCTACAAGTGTTAGATAAACATCAAAACCACGACGGATCAGTTCTGCGATGGCAATGAACTCCTGTCTCTTTCCGAATGATGCAGTATCTCGATAGGACATTATACCTCCCCGCATAGTAATTCGGCCTGTTCAAGAACAGTCTTTGTTGCCTTTTCCTGCATGTCAGGAGGATACCCATATTTTCTCAGTATCCTCTTCACCATGATCCTCATCTTCGCCCTGATACTCTCCTTGACCGACCAGTCTATTGTTGCATTTCGGTGAACGGTTTCAACAAGTTCTCTTGCAATGATCTTTAAAGTATCATCTCCAAGGACCTTGACAGCACTATCATTTGTTTCCAAGGCATCATAGAAAGCAACCTCTTCGGTCGTTAAACCAAGTTTTTCTCCTCTCTTCTTGGCTTCTCTCATCTGCTTTGCCAGTTTAATTAGTTCTTCAATGATCTGCGCTGTCTGGACGGATCGATTTTG
>JAUVLN010000181.1 GCA_030600725.1 Thermoplasmatota archaeon
ATCCGAGTGGACACCTCCACGAGGGTTAGACGATTCCTCAGAATCGTCGTCATCCGAGCGAATACTTTCGCGAGGGTCAGACGAATCTACCGATTCGTCTTCATCTGATTCTATCATGCCGCTCCGACCGCATTCGGGGCAGGTGAATCGGTATGGCCTCTCATCAACAGGGATCCTGATGGCGTTCCCGCATCTGCATGGTATCTCATCGTATTCACCATCGAAGTCGTCGTCATCGAAAACAACCTCGTATCCGCCTTTCTTTTTAACATCCTTATGTACGGAGAATTCCTCATCTTCCTCCACAATATCCGCCTCATCCATCGAGAACTCCACCTCCTCGTCCTCCTCCACTTCAACATCTTCCTCCGCAATATCCGTCTCATCCATCGAGAATTCCACCTCCTCGTCCTCCTCCACTTCAACATCTTCCTCCGCAATATCCGCCTCATCCATCGAGAATTCCACCTCCTCATCCTCCACCACCTCACCCTCATCTTCGTCTACGGTGAAATCCTCACCCTCCACTTCTACATCTTCCTCCTCGAAATCCTCATCCTCATCATCGACCGTTTCCGAATCGTTCTTCCCCTCTTCCATGCTTATAAGGTCACTCGTTCGAAACTCCGTCTCACATAGGAAACATGACCATGTGACAGGGTCCTTTTTCCTTAATGGGATCTTGCACTCGGGACACTTGGGACGATCGTCCTCATCGGGTGGTTTCCGGGCCTCATCATCGGTTTCCCAACGTGATCTCATTGTGATGTGCCGCATAACCTTCTACCTCCCGATTATAAATTTACTCCAAATCTACCCTGTTCCTTTTAGTATTGATTTATTATTAATTAAACCCTTTTCCAACTTTACCTGTTTATGAAATAAGAATCAGCACTCCATAATATAACCAGATGTAATAAACTCAAAGGACCTTCTTGAGATACCAACCGGTGTGGCCTTTTTTACTTCTTGCAACCTTCTCCGGGGTCCCCGATACCACCACTTCACCTCCCTCGTCACCACCCTCGGGACCCAGATCTATGATCCAATCCGCCGTTTTGATCACATCCAGATTATGTTCAATGATGACAACGGTATTTCCCTTGTCGCGAAGTCTGATCAGTACCTTTAGCAGCTTCTTCACATCATCGAAATGGAGCCCTGTTGTGGGTTCATCAAGAAGGTATATCGTCTTACCCGTTGACCTTTTAGAGAGCTCGGTTGAAAGTTTGACCCGCTGGGCTTCCCCACCTGATAGTGTCGTGGCAGGTTGCCCCAGTTTGATATATCCAAGACCGACATCGTTCAACGTTTGAAGCTTGTTCCTGATAGCCGGTATATTCTGGAAAAATGAGAGGGCCGTTTCCACATCCATGTTCAACACGTCGGAGATGTTCTTCCCCTTGAAACGAACCTCAAGGGTCTCCCTGTTGTATCTCCTCTCCTTGCACACCTCGCAGGGAATGTAGACATCAGGGAGGAAATGCATCTCCAGTTTGATGATACCGTCCCCCTCACAGTGGTCGCATCTACCACCCTTCACATTGAAGGAAAACCTTCCTACCTTGTATCCCCTCTCCTTCGCCAGCACCACTTTTGAGAACAGCTCACGGATCGGTGTGAATGCCCCGGTATAGGTGGCCGGGTTGGATCTGGGGGTTCTTCCGATCGGGGATTGATCGATCACTATCACCTTATCGATATCCCCCGCGCCCAGCAGGTCATCGTGGTCCCCCGAGATAACCCTGGACCCATAGATCCGACGCTTCAGCTCCTTGTACAATATCTCATCAACGAGGGTGGACTTCCCCGATCCGGACACACCGGTAACACAGGTTATCGTGCCGAGAGGGAATTTGACATCGATATCCTTTAGATTGTGCTGCCTTGCCCCCTTGATCAGAAGTTCCTTACCATTCCCCCTGACCCTCTTCTGCGGCGTTGGAATCCGGGCCTCCCCGGAGAGGTACTTACCCGTTATCGACCTCTCCGATCCACAGATATCCTCCACACTTCCCTCTCCAACAATATCTCCACCATGGATCCCCGCTCCAGGACCGAGATCGATAATGTGGTCGGATCTCCTGATCACCTCCTCATCGTGTTCCACGATGATGATCGTGTTGCCAAGGTCCCTCAATCTCTCAAGGGTACCTATCAAACGTCGGTTATCCCTCTGATGAAGTCCGATCGAGGGCTCGTCAAGGATATAGAGGACCCCCACAAGGGATGATCCGATCTGGGTGGCAAGCTGGATCCTCTGAGCCTCCCCCCCGGATAGGGTGCCGGTATTTCTATCAAGGGATAGATAATCCAGACCCACATCCTTGAGAAAGGTCAATCTCTCCGTGATCTCCCTCAATACGAGCCTCGATATCATCCTGTCCACTTCATTCAGGGATGCGGGAAGGGAGTTGAAGAATTCAAGGGAATCCTTGATGGACATCCGTGTGACCTCATGTATATTGATGCCCCCAACGGTTACAGATAAAGATGCGGGTTTTAGCCTTGCACCACCGCAGGAGGGGCAGGGTGTGGACCTCATGAATCTTCGATAGAATTCCCGCATTCCCTCGGATTGTGTCTGTTTGTACCTTCTTTTGATCGTTGGTATTATCCCCTCAAATGGTTTGCTCGACCTATATTGTGTATCACCGGGCGGGCCAATGTACCACGAGATCGTATGTCTCGACCCATACAAAACGGCATTCCTGGCGATATCTGAGAGGTCCTTCCACGGAACGTCCAAGGAGAAACCCACTTTACGACCAAGTGTTTCAAGCATGCCGAGGGTGTAGCTTCCATCGAAATCGGACCTGAAAAGGGTTATGGCCCCCTCTGCGATGGACTTGTCCGTATCGGGTATCACAAGATCCTCGGAGACATCCAGGGTGAAACCTATCCCGGAACATTCCCTGCACGCACCGAAAGGGGAGTTGAAGGAGAACATCCTCGGTTCCAGGTCAGGTATCGATATGCCATGGACGGGGCATGACATTCGCTCGGAGAAATATATCGGATCCTCCCCCCCGGCCTCAATCACCAGGATGCCTTCCGATAAGGCGATCGCCTGTGATACATCATCGGCAAGTTGGTCCCTGTGTGCGTTATCCGCATAGACCTTATCGAGAACCACCGTGATGTCATGTTTTTTATTCTTGTCCAGATCAGGCACCTTATCGACCCTGTACTCAACACCATCCACACGAACGACATGGTACCCTTTGGTACGCAGGCTTTGCAGGATGCTCACATGCGTCCCTTTCTTTCCGGCTACGACGGGGGCCAGGACAATAACCTCCCTCCTCCCGGACCCCATGATCCTGTCGATTATCTGATCGATCGATTGTTTCTCTATCTCCCTGGCGCATTCGGGGCAATGCGGCACCCCTATCCGGGCATAGAGAAGCCTCAGGTGATCGTGGATCTCGGTGGCGGTCGAAACGGTGGATCTGGGATTCTTGGACGCCGAATGCTGTTGGATGGATATCGCGGGGGAGAGCCCCTCTATGGAGTCAACATCGGGCTTATCCATGACTCCAAGGAACTGGCGTGCGTAGGATGATAGGGATTCTATGAACCTCCTCTGTCCCTCGGCGTATATCGTATCGAAGGCAAGAGATGATTTTCCCGATCCCGAAAGCCCCGTTATCACCACCAATCTGTCCCTTGGAATGTCCACATCGATGGAGTTCAAATTATGCTGCCTTGCGCCCCGGATCGTTATCTTATCCTTTGCCATATCCTGCCTGCCATTCGTATAATAAGCTTATAGATAAGTCATTCTCTATAAATGTTCGAGGCAGCACCCTGATGGGTGAATGTACGGCGATCCCTACGGGTTATCAACACCACAGTTGCGAACATAATCTTTAAACTTATAATCTATGTTCACAATCTATATGTCCAAGACGTACAATATTATCAAAAGTTGCGTCTTGGACTATAATGGACATGAGGACTATCAAGGACCTCTGGTCGATCTTCTACCATCAGTGTGGGAAGAACAGGCTTGGGATGTGGCGAGGTCACTCCTCCAGGACCTCTCTGAGCTGGTCCACCACCAGATCCAGGTCCACTTTATTCACGGTAAGTGCCGGTGCGAACCGTATCGTGGTATCGTGCGTATCCTTTGCGAGAATGCCCCTGTCCTTCAGCCTGTAACAGTAATCCCTGGCCTTACCTGCGCTCTCGAACAACTCCACCGCGACGAGCAGGCCTTTCCCCCTGACCTCCCTGATCCTGTCCGATCCGATCTCCCTGAGCCTTGACATGAAATATTCGCCCAGTTCCCGGGCCCTGACGTCAAGCTTCTCATCCTCGAGAACATCCAATGAGGCCATGGCAACGGCCGATCCTATCGGGTTTCCTCCAAATGTGGAACCGTGGGTCCCAGGTGTGAATATATCCATCAATTCACCATCTGCCAGGATGCCGGAAACCGGATATAGCCCGCCTCCAAGAGCTTTCCCAACCAACAGGATGTCGGGCCTTGCACCCTCATACATCCAGCAGAACCTCCTTCCTGTTCTGCAAAATCCGGTCTGGATCTCATCGAACATAAGCAGGACATCGTTCTCGGAGCATATCTTACGGACACCTCTCAGATATCCTTCCGATGGGACCTTCACACCGGCCTCACCCTGTATGGGTTCGACAAGGAAGGCGGCGGTATTTTCCGTTATCGCATCCTTCAATGCGTCCTGATCATCGAATGGGATCATCTTGAACCCCGGGGTGGCGGGGCCGAAGCCCTCGTGGGCATCGGGATCGGAGGAAAAACCCACTATTGTTGTGGTCCTGCCGTGGAAATTCTCACTGCAGACTATGATCTCGGCCTTATCCTTCGGGATCCCCTTCACCTGATAACCCCACTTTCTGGCAAGCTTGATACCGGTCTCGACCGCCTCGGCCCCTGTATTCATCGGTAGGGCTTTCTCGAAACCGCAGAACCCGGTGAGCCTTTTCAGAAATCCCCCCATCACATCATTGTGAAATGCCCTGCTCGTGAGGTCGAGCCGGTCCACCTGATCCTTCATCGCTTTTACGATATGAGGGTGCCTATGTCCCTGGTTCACGGCC
>JAUVLN010000179.1 GCA_030600725.1 Thermoplasmatota archaeon
TATCCCTTGGAAGCGTCCACGGTGGTTTCCCGCTGAAAGAGGAAATACACAGCAGGCTGAGGGCGGAAGGCCATGAGGTTATGGATGAAGGATGCCCGTCTCCCGATGCGGTTGATTACCCCGATATCGCATTCACCGTGGCCGATGACGTGGTCAAGGGTAGGGCCGACCTGGGCATCCTCTTCTGCGGCACCGGCATCGGCATGAGCAACGCCGCCTCAAGGGTGGATGGGATCGTTGCAGCTCTTTGCACCAATTCCTTCATGGCCCGGATGTCCAGGCTACACAACGGCGCGAACATACTCTGCCTTGGCGGGAGGGTCGTTGGCGACGAGCTCGCATGGGATATCGTCAAAACCTTCATTGAAAACGTACCCCTCACGGATGAGAAGTACATCAGGAGGAGGGGCAAGGTATCCTCCTATAGCGACAGGGAGGCCTAGAACATGAAGGCGATCTGGACCGAGAAATACCGACCGAAGACCCTCGACGAGGTGGTAGGTCAGAAGGAGATAGTGGAAAGGCTCAAGGCCATCGTCAGGAGCGGAAATATCCCTCATTTTCTCTTCTCTGGCCCTGCCGGTACAGGGAAGACAACCTGTGCCCTGGCACTTGTAAGGGAGCTGTTCGGCCAGGATGACTGGAGGATCAACTTCCAGGAGTTGAACGCCTCGGATGAAAGGGGAATACAGATAGTCCGGACCAAGATCAAATCCTTCGCCCGTGCGGCTCCACTGGGAGGGGCGGATTTCAAGGTTATCTTCCTGGATGAGGCTGATTCCCTCACATCGGATGCCCAGGCCGCACTCCGCCGGACCATGGAGAAATACTCCTTGACCTGCAGGTTCATACTCTCCTGCAATTACTCCTCGAGGATAATCCCCCCCATCCAGTCAAGATGCTCGGTGCTCCGCTTCGGCCCTCTTTCGGACAACGATATCAAGATCTATCTACGCAGGATAGCTGAGACAGAGGAGCTCAATATCACGGAGGAGGGGTTCAGCAGCCTCCTCTACATCGGAAGGGGGGATCTCCGTAAGACCCTGAATGTCCTACAGGTGGCCGCATCGTTCTCGAAGGAGATAGATGCCGAGAACCTGTACCAGACGTCAACCACGGCAAGACCAGAGGATATATCCGAACTGATAACGCTCCCCCTTAAGGGGAAGTTCAGGGAAGCACGTGACAACCTCGAAAAGCTCCTTACTGTCGGCGGACTCTCGGGGGAGGATGTGCTCTCTCAGATGCACCGTGAGGTATATTCCCTCCCGCTGGACGACAATGTCAGGGTGAAGATATTGGATACTATCGGGGAGATAGATTTCCGCCTCGTCGAGGGGGCGAACGAGAGGATCCAGCTGGAGGCGCTTCTTGCCAAACTACAGCTCCTGGGAACAATATCAAACTGAAAGGTCTTCAATGATCTCGCGAACCGCCCTCTCAAGGGTCTGCCTCGAGTTCAATTTGTACATCCACCCTGTATTGATGATCTTCTCCACATTCAGGGACATGAACTTCACGTCACCCTTCCATCCCGCGCCCTTGTGTCCCCCGGTGTAGTTGTACTTGACGTTTTCAAGGCCCAGGGCATCCACCACCACATCGGGTATCTCCTTGATCACGGTGTAATCCCCGGTCCCCACGTTGTAGTATTCGAACGGTGTGGTCTGTTCTTCCGTCGCGTGTATGACGCCCTCCACGCAGTCGCTCACGTGGATGTAGGATTTCCTCTGCATACCGTCTCCCAGGATCTCCAGCTGCGTCGGGTCGGCCTTCAGCTTGTGGTAGAAATCGAACAGTATGCCGTGCGTGGACCTCGATCCCACCACATTGGCGAACCTGAACACGGATGCCTTGATGCCGAAATTGTCCGAGAAAGCTGATATGAGTGCTTCAGCGGCCAGCTTCGAGGCGCCGTACTGGGATATGGGCATCAGAGGTCCGTAATCCTCCGGTGTGGGCAGCACGGTTGCGTTGCCGTATACCGTTGAGGTGGATGTGAATGATATGGAGGGTGGTGATCCGGCCTTCACCTTTCTCATCGCCTCCAGGAGGTTGTAGGTGGCTATGATGTTCTGCTCGACCGATACCCAGGTATCGTCCGCACCCACCCTGACATCCGGATTGGCGGCGATGTGATAGACGTGGTCAACGCCTTCAAGTGAGCCGATCAGGTCGGGATCGGAGACCAGGTCCCTTTCAATGAACTCGATCCGGTCCATGCAGTGGGAGAGGAACTCCCTCTTTCCCGAGGATAGGTTGTCGTACACCTTTACCCTGTGTCCCCTTGCAAGCAGAGCATCGACCATGTGGCTTCCGATGAAACCTGCGCCCCCGGTGACGAGATAGCATTTTTCGGACATACTGGGGGGAAAGATATCATCAGATATAATCATGAGCGTTCCCGCTTGCTGAAGTTGGGATCCCTCTTCTTACCCAGGCCCTTGACCATCTCCTTTGGTTTCCGGGTCACCTCCCCGATCCTCTGGGAGGTGTCTATGAACATCTCCTTGGCCTCCTTCGCCCCTTCTCTGGTCATCCCGATCGTTTCCAATGTTGCCTCATGGGCCAGTTCGAACGGGATGGATGCCGTCTTCATCCCCAGGTCAAGGCTGGTATCGATCGCCGATGATGTTATCCTCTGCGCCGAATCGAATCCCTTCAAACCCCTCTCTTTCGTCTTCCTTGCCACCTCCTCTCCCTTTCGGCCCATCTTTCCGATGGGCCTTGTGGTCAGATCGAGATTGCCCTCGACCATCTTTCTGTTGAACTCCTGGACGCTCTCCTTTGTGGTCCTGGTCCTGCTGATCGCCGCATCGGCGGCGGCCCTCCTCCTGACCTCCGTTCTCTTGATCGTCTCCTCCGTCAGCGTGAGGCCCTTCTCCACCATCCTATGCGACTTCTCGGCCGCCTCCTTTGGGAATCTTATCACATAGACCAGAAGCATCACGATAAGCACAACAGCAACTACATTGAGGATACTGACATCAAGTATGTAATTGAAGATTATGGATTCCTCCAGAATGCCCATCATCATATCGGTCAGATAAGCGTATGAGAACGAGCCTATTACCGATCCGATGAAAACCGCCAGTAGGATCCGGTACGGTTTCATACCGACGATACGACCAAGCACGGTTCCGCCCACTCCGCCGGACCCGTTGAACGGGACCAGAACGAAAAGCGTCGTTATCGTGAACGTGGTCCTCTTGAACCATCTGCTATTTTTGGCCTTTCTTCTTCCCTTCTCCTCGGTCCGGGAAAGGGCCGGTCCGAATACGGGAAGCTTCTTTACCCAATCGTAGTTCCATATCAGGAAAGTGCAGAAACATAGGTCGATCATTGTCGTTGCAAACCCTATGAAATACGGGGGGACGCCCTGTTTGATACGGGTGGGGATGATCGTCTCCTTTCCAAGTGGGGGGACCGTGTAGAAGATCCACCCGTACAGAAGCTCATATGCCTCGTCCCACCCCTTCATGAAATAGAGGATCGTGACGGTCGTTCCTATGAGTATCAGAAGAACGATGAACGGGAATACGAACTGGAATATCTTGGTGGTCCGATCCTTCTTCTCGATATCGGTCTCGATGAGGCGGCGGACCAGGGACCAAATGCCCTTTCCGGGAGTGCTATCCCCTTCGTGCGGGGAAGGGCCGTCTTCCATATCACGATTAGAAGGAACAGTATATAAAATGCTATCTAGGATATATTGCACGAACCTTCAAACAGGGCTTCTCATGAATTCTCCCCGCCACTCCCCATTGTTCTCCGGGTCCTCTATGACCCAATTATAGAAAGCCTCGGTCCTCTCAGCGATCTTTGACCAGGGGCAGTACTCCAGAATATGTTCTCTTCCCCTGCGTCCCCACTGATCCAGATTATCCCTTGAAAGCAGTTCCAGGGCCGCCTCCGCCTGCCCCTTCACGTCCCCCACCTTTACCAACTTTCCCGTCCCCTCTACGATCATGTCCACCGCCGCACCCACATCGGTGGACACCACGGGAGTCCCGGACGATAGGGCCTCACCAAAGGTGAGCCCGAACCCCTCCCAGTACGAGTGGAAGAGAGCAAGGTCCGAACTTGCCACCACCTTCTGCATCTCCGGAAAGGGCGGGGAGACCATCATTTTCACGCTCTCCTTCAATCCCCGTTTTTCCCTCCACTTCCTTATCTCGTTCTCCAACGGACCCCATCCGATCAGAACCAGTGATACGTCCTTTCTTCTTTCATGTATTATCTCGAACGTTCTCAGAAGCTCCCTGATCCCCTTGCGGGCCGCCCATCTTCCCACGGACACAATGGTCCTGTTACCCTCCGGGATGCCCAATCCCCTCAGGAACTTCATATCCTTTTTATCGGGGTGGAACTCCTCGGTATCGATGCCATTGGCCAGGAGTACCCTCCTTCCATATCTGTTCTCCACATCTCTTTTCGCGAGGTCCCTGCATTCGGACCTTGAGATATTTATGACGCCGTTTGACCTCTCCAGTGCAAGGTCCTCGTACCTGTCGAAGAACGGGCTGAGATACATCACGGATAGATCGTTCAACGCGGATATGGAGAATGAGAGGTCCTTGAAGGATATTGTCGACCTCTCCCCCCACCACGTGCCGTGCATCGTGGACACAACCGGGCACCTGATCCGGTCATAATGCTCCTTTGAAAGCAGGGCCATATTGGAATGGACGTGGACGATGTCGAAATCGATCCCACTCCTCTCGTACCATTTCACAGCGTTCCTTCCAAAGGAGGTGGTGAAGAACATGGGTGCCTTCAACCACTTCACAGGGTGAACGTGTATATTCTCGTGCGACACCTTGTATCCGATCCTCTGGTCCCTGGTAACGACATGGACCTCGTGTCCCCTCCTCGCCATCCAGGTGGAGAGGTAATAGGCGACTACGCCAACCCCACCCCATTTGGGTGGGTATTCAGAGGAGATCATGCATATTTTCATGGCATCAACACCTGCCAAAGTGGGGAGATGTGTTATAAATCCTTTCAGCACAGCGGTTGATCAATGCACATCAGCTGTTCTGTCCGCATAAACCGTGAAACAGCACAGGTCCCCAAAAGATAATTATAATAACCCTTCGATTTGCCACCGTGACGGAGGAAAAGAAGGAGCGGCATCCCGAGAAGG
>JAUVLN010000022.1 GCA_030600725.1 Thermoplasmatota archaeon
ATGGAACCGAGATTCAGCTTTAATCTATGGGACTCCTCCAAATATATGCTTTTCGCATGCAAGCATTATCAATACCATCTGTTATCTGACTGGTCTGATGGTTATTGCATACTTCTTCACAGAAAACCATTTCTGGAATGATTGCCAGGCCAAGTTCTTGAATTCATCGTTTTGAAAATCATAACCCTGATCTTATTTTTAAAAAAGAAATCGCTGGAAATGATCTGGAAAAACAGGAAGATCAAGACGAGGGATAGGCCAATATCAGATTATATTGCCGAATAATTCATAGTTCGAATCTCATATGGGCTCGACCTGGCCCACCAAGTATTCTGGACGAGTCTTTTTGATCATCTTTGAATCAAGGTGTTTGATCCGGACCATTTTCAAATGATATATCTTCCTTCATTGGAATTTCATAAGCAATAATCTGTGGAATATTGTCATTGGGCAAAACTACGACATTTTGTCGAACTTTACCCAATGACAATGCTTGCAGAATTGTTGGATAATCTCTTCGAGATTTTCCCAATATTCTCAAAAGGACTAAGCATTTCATTCTACTGAGATTCCTCCTTTTAACAATATCGCAGTCCGAAGGAACCGATTCTGCTTGAGCCTCATCTGATATCTGCTCCTCGACTGGAGGTTCATGAACAGTATTGGAATCACCTTCAGGACCCGGCCGTATCTAATCAGATAGATGAGATGGCACTCGTCAATTATCTAAAAATTCGCACCAATTTTAAATGGATCCGAAGACATCTTTCACGCTCCCATAAAAGATCATTAGGATCGGATATTTGCCACACCTCTGTCAGGAAATTCCTTACACGGAGAATGTTTTGAACCCTGAAACGATCGAGGAGAGACGGAAATAGCAACAGACGAGCGATTGGCAATGTGGTTATGATCCGAACCAGCCAACTATGGAGAAAATATTTATTTCATATTCAGTAGTTACCCAACCGTGATAGATTATATAAAGAACAGATATAGAAACCTGGACTGGTGGGAGAAGATCCAGGTAACGATCACCATGCTGTTGAGATTGACCCTGATCGGGGCAGTTGTGTTCGGGATCCTATTCTCCGCCCTGTCCATCTCTTTTTTCTCGGCCCTTATATTCTGCATAACCTTCCTTCCCCACATTTTCGCAAGGAGAATAAAGGTCCACCTCCCCGTTGAATTCGAATTCTTCATAATAGTATTTATGTATCTCGCCCTTTTTCTAGGGGACCTCGGGAGCTATTATGAAAAATTCTGGTGGTGGGACCTGTTTCTACATGCAGGATCCGGAATGGCAATAGGGTTCATCGGATTCCTCGTTCTTTTCATAATGTACCGAAAGGATCGGATCAGGGGAAATCCATTTGTTATCGCGGTATTCTCTTTCTGCTTCGCACTTGCTATCGGTGCCCTGTGGGAGATATTTGAATATTCCATGGACCAGATATTCGGCCTGAACATGCAGAGGTCAGGTCTTGTTGATACCATGGAAGATCTGATAGTGAACTCGATCGGAGCTCTGATCACATCAACAATCGGTTACTTGTACTTGAGAGGAAAGAATATCACCCTTGTTCAGAGACTTGTAAACAAGTTCATGGAAAAGAACCAAAATTTGATGAATGAAGAACAAAACGAACAAAACCGTCTGTAATTTTCATCCTATTTTGTGATCTTTCGAGAGGAACTCTCGGAAGGTGAGGAAAACCTGCGGTTTTCCGGAAGCCGTCGGTTCATGACCGTTTCATTATATTGGAAAAATGCTTGTCTTCGTGTTATCATCCGATCTTTCTGATGTATAAAAAGGGTTATTATCGATATGGAATGATCTGCACAATATTTATGATATTGTAACGATATCCACTATGAGCAGGGGGGCAATAAAAATGATGAAAAAATTCTTGACCATCTCAACCGGAGCATTGATGTTGATCTGCATGCTGGCCCTTAACGGGGTCGATGGAACCGTATCGATCGAACACACCGACCCGGAAGGCGACGTTTTCGAGGGAGATATCGCTAATGAGGAGGCGATCAGTAACATCGACATAACATCGTTGACAATGGACATCGTATCCGACCCGATGATCGTTGAGCTCACGGTTTCCGGAACGGTGCACATCGGCGGAGAACCCTACGATCACTCATATTACATCTATCTGGACCACGACGGGGACAACGAGAAGGATTCGACGGTATCGATAACCGGCCCCGGCATCTACATCTCCGGAAACGGCCTATCCTCGACGCCGACCCAGCTCACAGAGGTCACGGGCGAAAACACCTCCACACTGAGGGTGGAACTGCCCCATTCGCTGTTCGAGGGGACACCGGCCATTAATGACGTGAGCGCGGAAAGCCAGGTGAAACGGAATACCTACAGGGCAAGGGATTTCATAAACGCGAATTTCGAGGGGACAGGTTCCGTGGGGGGCGGGGATATAACACCTCCTGACCCCCAGGAGGACCCCAGGCAAACCCCGACCGCGCCATCCCTGTCGATCGATATCGATCAATTCGATATGGACCTTACCGCGGATGTAGCATCCTACGACTATGTCATGGAGGCGACCGGCACCGGATCCGCGGATATTGTCGAGGCCTACTACTGTATCGCGATGTATGGTGAATCCGGAGAGGCAATGGGCTCATACTCCTGGGAGAAGGCGCCCATCGACGAGGAGCACGAATATGGAGGTCAGATCTATCAGGAACAGTTCTACTCCACGGGTACAGGTGGTTCGTGGACGACATGGAAATGGTATTTTCACTCCTCGGGGCCGATCGACGACAACAACAGGAACAGATACGAGAGCCCGGAGGATTACTACGTGGGCGTGGGCTCGGTCAAGCTCCACATCAGGGCATATCAGGAGGATGGGACGTGGAACCAGGATACCGAGGACATAACCCAGGAGTATCTGGGCAAGGAGAGCACCGGAGGTGACGATGACACAGATGATGATGACACTTCGCCGGATGACGGGGAATCGGAGGATGGTCCCGGCCTCGCCCTTCCTGCCATTCTCGCATCGACCTTCCTGATGGCAGCCATATTGATCCACGGCAGAAGAAGGCGATCCTGATAGTATATCACTGGAAGAGGATCTTAATTCATTCTTCTTCTGTAAACTGAGATTATCAGTAGTGCGGCAAACGCCAATATCACGGAGATGACGCCGGGGCCCGGGGTATCCTTTTCCCGTTCATCATCCGTCTCGTCGTCATCGGATGTATCAATACCATAACAATACTGATAGTCGGGGGCGTTGATAATGTATCAATGTATTATATATGGGTCTTGAAGCTGTTGATAATGGACTGCACCCCACCCACATCTCCATTGGTTCATTTACTCAGATAGCGTGGATCAACCTTTCTATGACCTCCTCGGTCGTTCTCTTCCTATGCTGATCCTTCCAGAAGATGATCCCGGACTCCCCAACGCTTGCTCCCTTGGACCTGCATATCTTGTTCATCTGATTGACAGCCCTGTTGCCACCGGTCCATTTCTGGGCCAACTTCTTCGTTACGAAAAAATGTACCTTCTTCCCTTTCATCGATCCCAGCTGGTTCATGTATTTCTTCATTACAACAGCAAGGTTGAAGGCCTGGACGGGCGCCCCGAATATGATCTCATCATATGGGTCCAGACCGGGCTTGACCGCGAATTCGATCTTGCTCTCGGGTTGGCCGGGCTCGCCTACAATTGTCACACGTTCAAGGGTTACCGTTTTTGCCACATTCATCAGCTTTCTCTGAAGCTCTTTGGCCACGGTAAAGGTATTGTCCGTCTGAGAGTAGACTATGATCCCAATTCTCATGCTGATCTCCCCCAAATGTACAATTGACCATACACTTATTGGATAATAACCCTAACTGAAGGAGATAGATCATCGATTCCAGACATATAGGGACCTTGTATATTATCCAATGAAAAAGGGAGGATCTTCCCCACCTCCAGAGGTGGAGGAGGATGAAGTTCCAATGGAAGAGGAGGATCAATTTGATGAGTTGGAGGAGTTGGATGAGCTCTCCGAGATGGAGGAACAGGTCGAGTTCCTGGAGGAGATGGAAGACGAGGAGCTTGACCTGTGATCAAGCATTCTCAGGATGCTTCACAGATCGAAGGAGATATTCGGTAATATTATATTTATAGACCATCCATTACAGAAATCGAAGGCGGTCTCGATAAGGTCGTACTTCAAGGGATATCGCCGTATATCCATTTTATATCCGTGAGGGAATGCCATATGGACCCTGAACTTGAAAAGGAAGAAGTTGAAGTTGATAGTGCAACCGGGGATATCAAGGCCACGAAACTGGGTTTGAGGAGGATCAAGATAGCCCTGATCGCAATGATGATCGGTACCGTTTTGTCCCTCCTATTCAACCTTTATTTTGAATTCGTCCTTTTCTCAAATGACTTTCCTTCCATACTCGTCCTGACAATTTATTCCGTGATAACAGGTTTAGTGGGCCTTGCCATCATGCTCTTCTATATGGTATTCCTGACCATAGGCGTCAATGCACTAAAACGGGGATCAGGGTCCTTTTCCGAGCAGCACCGGAAGAACGTGAATTGGGCCAGGAAACTGGTATTTGTCCTGATAGCGATCCATGCCGTGAATTTCCTGATCCCATTCATTATTGGCTTCGGTGCGTCTTCCATGTCCGATATTACAAAATACAATTCGCTATTGATCTTCATTAATGGAGTCATCAATGCAGGAGTCCTGATCATCTGGATCCTTATCCTGACCCTATCCATTAAGAAGATAGCGCATAAACGGATGAGGGATCTGATATACATCTATGGCATTGGAGCAATTGGGATCTACATAATGATGATCCCATTTACATTCATATCCTATTTAATGGTAGACCTGGGAGAATTCTTCTTTAAATTTTTTAATATTATCTTCTATTTGAGATATGTTATCTCTATCGCGATCATGATATGTGCGATCTTTGCCTACATCGGTACCGAGAGAAGGATCAAGAATCCTGGAGATCGGGATGACAGGAAAGGCGGTATTCTGGGGAGACCTCCGTCCATATCAAAATATGCCCTCATCGGCTTGAGTAATCCTGTGAGGCTGATAGGGATTTTCCTGGTGGTCGGAGCAATATTGGGAGGGGTGAATGCCTATCAATATAATTCCATGATGGAAGGGTTTTTCGACTTCGATACGGGTGGTTCTGATGGTGGGAACATGAATAATGAACTGATCGTGGAAATGGAGGATGTGCTTATCGCAGAGGAAACCTTTTCCGATACCGTAATGGAGGATGAGACGCTGGATTGCGACATCAACAATTATGGACCAATAGTATTCGTCCATGCTGAGCTTATCTGGACCGACGAGGATGATATCAGATTGAACGAAAATAAACCTGATACCTTCGTGGTATCGATAGTATTGGCCTTTGATGAATTCGGCTCTCGGGAATCCTCTGAGATGGGCGAAAACACCCAGGGGGGCGAAGGCATGCTTGAATGTGATATCCCCTACGCAGATGGTGGCGTATACAATTACAAGAACTCAACGGTTTCTGTCACCCTTTTTGATGCAGGAGACTACGAGAAGATCATCGGTCCGGGTATCATCGGCTACGTGGACGATTCAAACGCGTTTACTCTGACCGTTGAGATCGGCTACATCACAATGGAGGATTACCAGGAGAGGGTCGAAGATATGTAAATGGGCGTTTATTCGGTATCTATCGGTAACCAGTGCCGAATTTTAGTCGTTTTATGGCACACCACTTTTATACTAATATCACAGTCCATTTTCGTCTCCTTACAGGGACCGGGACAGGTAGAAGGATGTCGGACCTCATCGTATGGATCGAGTTCATCGTTGCCATAGCAATACTGATGATACTGGCCAGGAAGAGCCTCTGGATAGCCCTGGTGATCTCGGCCCTGTTCCTCGGGTTCATGGACCTCCCATTCACCGAGGTCGCCCGGATAACCTACGACACCCTGACGGACACGGCCGTTCTCCTTCTTGCGATCTCCGTGGCACTGATCGCTGTGATCGGGGGGGCCATGCAGGCGTCTGGCATGATCAACGACCTCGTGGACAACACGAAGATGAGGAGGAGGCAGGCCCTTGTTGTCCTCCCCGGCCTGATAGGCATGCTCCCAATCCCCGGTGGGGCCCTGCTCTCCGCTCCGGTGATCAAGAGGGCAGCTCCCGGCCTGGACAAGAACGTCAAGGTCGCCATCAACGTATGGTCCAGACACCTGATCGTCATGATCTATCCACTTGCCATACTGCTTCCTGCCACCAAGATGGCTGGACTTGATCTCTACGAGACACTCCTCTACACCATCCCGGGATTCCTGCTCCTTGGGCTGTTGATCTACATATTCTTTTTAAGAAATGTGGAGAACGGAAGGGTATCAAAGGGTAAGACCAGCGCGAAGAAGATGGCACTGCCCGTGCTTGTGATCCTTTCCGCACCCATTATCCATGCTTCCATGATGTACATCTTCCCCTCGATCCTCGCGGAGTGGTTCCTGCTGATCGGCGTTATGATCAGCCTTGGAATGGCCTTCTTCCTGGGGGGGCTTTCCATCAGGGAGGCGATACCCATCAGCCGCGGAATGAAGGCGTGGAACTTTGGCCTGATAATACTGGGGATGTTCATCTTCCTCAACATATTCACGGTGTCAGGCGGTCCAGAGGCGATCGCATCCCTGCCCCTCTCCAAGGCCTTACTTGTGGTCTTTGCAGGGGCCCTGTTGGGGTTGGCCACGGGAAGGGTGATCGTGCCAGTTTCGGTAATGGTCCCGATACTCATCGCCAAATATGGTGAGAACGCAGTCGATCCCATCGTATTCTCGGTGATGTATTTCGCGATCTTCATCGGCTACATCATCTCGCCGATCCATCCATGCGTCTCGGTATCTTTGGAGTATTTCAAAGCCACGTACACGGGAATGCTGAGAAGATCGTGGGTCCCTGCGCTCATTGCAATAGGGGTCGCCCTGCTGGCCGGATTGATCCTTCTCTGATGTTCACATCAGCTCCCCGTTTATGGAGATCATCTCCTTTATCAGGGGGACGTCCTTTCCCGATCCCTTGATCGCCTCCTGCGCGATGACCACCATTCCACCGCAGCAGGGGACCTCCATCATGGCCACGGTGACCGATTTGATCCTGTTCTGCCTGATGA
Organism: Thermoplasmatota archaeon; assembly: GCA_030600725.1. Classification (GTDB taxonomy): domain Archaea; phylum Thermoplasmatota; class Penumbrarchaeia; order Penumbrarchaeales; family Penumbrarchaeaceae; genus JAGLEG01. The sequence continues at coordinate 7,198 of JAUVLN010000022.1, forward strand.
TCTCCGTGAGCTTCTCGATATATGCTCCGGAATCGTCCAGCTTGGGACAGCCCATCGCCACGGTCTTCCCGTGTATGAGCTGGGAGTGGAGGTTGGGATCGGCGACCGCGACGCAGTCGGCCAGCAGGAGCAGATGTGAATTGTCCAGGAAAGGAGCATTTGGATGGAGAAGGTGTATCTGCACGGGCCACTGCCTGAGGGTGGAGCTGTTTTTCGTGCCGGTTATGGGATCCCCCGTGGGTGGCTCTATTACCGTCATCTCGGTTCCAGGGCATCCGCATGGTGGTTCCTCCTCCTCAATGTCCGGGATCTCCATGCCTTTTTCCTTGAGGACCTCAACCGCGATGTTGTAGTAGTTGGTCTGAGCGTGGACCTTCAGATGCTTCAGGTGGGCCTTGACGACGTTCGGGCCCGCCTTGATGATGTTCTCCATGGTGACCCTCTCGTCGTACTCATCCGCCTCCCGCTCTATGGTGGAGATGGCCCCTTCAGGACAGGTTCCGATGCAGGCACCCAGCCCGTCGCAGAATATATCCGATATCAGATGGGCCTTGCCATCTATTATCTGAAGGGCCCCCTCGGGGCAGTCGGGGATGCAAACTCCGCATCCGGTGCACTTCTCCTGATCTATGTTGATTATCTGCCTCTTGACCATGTGGAACACCCTGGTATCTTTTGTATACTGTGGAGTATAATTGTTCCCGTATAAGTAGCCGAAAGTATCCACATGGAAACCGGCCCGTATCAGGGTGTATCATTAGCGTTTCAGGTAAGGATTCGGAAAGGCTCAAATATGATGTTAACCTTGCGCGCGATTGCAGTTAACATAGGTGTTTGAAATGAGCGCTACAGCCTTGATCGATGACTTCGGTAACCTGAGGAACAACCTGTGCAAGCGCAGGTACGAGCTGGATACGGTGTATCAGATATTGCTCGCACTATCCTTTGCATGCCTGACCGGGCTGTTCGCCCAGTTCAGGTTCTATCTGCCTTTCAGCCCCGTCCCGGTGACCGGGCAGACGTTCGCCGTACTGCTTGCGGGGATAACCTTGGGAAGGTGGGGAGGCCTCAGTCAGGCGATGTACGTGGGTTTGGGTGTCATTGGGGTGCCCTGGTTCACCGGCATGAACTCAGGAGTTGAGTATCTTATGGGCCCCACGGGGGGTTATCTGATCGGATTCGTGCTCTCCGCAACGTTCCTGGGATACGTATCTGAAAGGTATTCCCTCTCCAGGAAACCCGTGGGGATGCTCGGCCTGTTGATGGCGGGCAACTTCCTGCTGATCTACGTTCCCGGACTGCTCTACCTCCATTTCTATCTGGGAATGACCCTCAGCCTCTGGCAGCTCCTTCTCATCGGTGTTGTACCGTTCATCGCCGGGGACCTCGTCAAGATAACGCTGGCCACAGGCGCATCCAGACTTATCCTGCCCTCCAGGGCCAAAGCCTGATAAAGGATAGATTGAAATCCATCCTGAGTCTATGGCCTATTAAGGCTCGTGCAGAGCTTTGTTCGAGCACCAACGGAGTTGGAGATATGAGAGCCAGGATACTATCTCTCCTTGAAAAGGATGATTTCGTCTCCGGAGAGGAGATCGCAGATAGGTTAGGTGTCTCCCGAACCGCTGTATGGAAACATATCCAATCGCTCCAGAAGCTTGGTTACGGTATCGAATCGGTGAGGAACAAGGGATACAGGTTGATATCCAGGCCGGACACCCCCATCCCCGAGGAGATCCTACCCGGCCTGGGGACCGACGTGGTTGGAACCGACATGAGGTTCTTTTCCAGGACCACCTCCACGAACCTGATCGCCAAGGGGATGCTGGATGGGGGTCCCCCGGAGGGGATCGTGATCGCAGCGGATATCCAGACCGAAGGGAGGGGACGGCTGAAGAGAAGATGGTCCTCCCGGCAAGGGGGGTTGTGGTTCTCCGTTATCCTGTACCCGAGGATCCCTCCCGAGAGAGGTATGATATTGACCATGGCCTCCTCCGTTGCGGTCTACAGGGCGATCAAGGAGACCTGCGGGGTCGAGGCGGTGATCAAATGGCCCAACGATCTGCTTGTGAACGGTAAGAAGGTATGCGGGATCCTCACCGAGCTGGATGCGGAGATGGACCGGATCAACAGCGCGGTGATTGGTATAGGTATCAACGTCAACAACGAGCTGGAAGGGGAGCTCCTGGAGATCGCCACGTCATTGAAGATGGAAACAGGTTCGGATGTCCCCAGGGTCCCGCTGCTCCGCAGCATACTGGAACATCTTGACATTTTGTACAAACTGATAATGTCAGGGGATCACAAGACGATAAGAGAGGGGTGGTTCTCGCATTCCAACATCATCGGGAGGAGGATAGAGGTGACCGGCCACAGGGGGACGCTCAACGGAACGGTATCCGATGTGGACGAAAGCGGGTGCCTGATCCTGGATACCGGCGAGGGAACCGAGAGGATCGTCGCAGGGGACATAAGATACCTTGATTGACCTATTTACACAGTGGACAATGGGACCTCTACCGGTTTTTAAATATTGAGAGTCTCCCTTCGAATCCGCATAGCCACTGTGGCATAACAGGGAAGGCATCAACACGAAGTGGCCTCAATCTACCACCTCCCAGTGTCCACCTTTCGCTGGGCCGACCCGTATGATGAATTCATTTGTTTTAAGTGTAATAAGATGCTTTTGCACTGCTGATTGATTAATGCCCAATCTCTCCGAGATCTCTCTGCGGGAGATACGGGGGTTATTCAGTAGAAGTTCGAGGATCCCCATCTGCCTCACGGTTACTCCCTTTTCTGACCACTTTTCTGACCACTTTTCACCCAACTCCTTAATTTTCGTTTCTGTCTGAAAGGTGATCTTATAGTAGTCGAAATCCCCCTCTATGGTTGGCTTTACCTCGTAATGATCCGACCACCCGTCGATCATCTTGTGAAACCCACTCCCCATGTTCTCGGCCAGCCGTATGAACCTGAATATCTTGGCTACCACAGGATTTCTCGGAAGTGAAAAATCCTCTTTCAGAATATCTTCAATTTTCTTGGGAAGGGCACCGGGGTTGAAAAATTCGATCCTGTCTGTAAACACTCTTATCCTTGGATTTGCCTTGCAGAAATAATCAGAATGAATGATAAGGTTAACAAGCCCCTCCCTTAAGGCTTGAAGATGAGAGGGGTCGTCATCACGAAAGCCTTTCTTGACGTGGAATGGGATCTCCACCTTTTTAACCAGATGTTCGTATATGTCAAAAAAGGTACCGAACAGGTTCTTCTCGCTCGATAATCTGAATGTATATCTTGTGGGGCCATCTGAATAAGTAGTCCCTGGAATTTCAAGATAATCGATCCTGTAATTTGGAAATACTTTGAATAGAAGTTCCTCAGGACCGAAGACAAGCAGGCCGCCGTAAGTTACCTTTCCATCGATCAGAACGCCCAGCTTATGCAAGAATCCTGAATCGGATAACGCATTATATCTATGGCCTGGATTGATATTTGAGAAATAATTTCTATACCCCTCTATAGTTGTTTTATCCAGATCCTCAAGCTTATGATCTGTTGGTTGCTTGTCCCTTTCCTAAAAGGAAGAAGTCCTGAAAAATGAGTCGATCTCTTCACGTGTGGCCCTTTGGTCACCGCTGCCTGTACGAATGAATGTATTTTTCGGCGTGTTGAAATATACCGGTTTTTCCTTGGCCGACTTCTGCGGAATGTAAAAAGCCAGGACATCTTTGCCAGTGAAGTTATATTTCTTGGATCTCACATCAATTTTCTTGTTGAATTTAGCCCCGCTGCGGAGTGTGGTTGTGAAGTCCTGCTCTATCTTTTCGGGGTTGGAAACGCCAAGTATATTGTATGTCTTCCCCTTTTTAGCTATTCCGAATACCAGCCATCCCCCGGCAGTATTCGAGAATGCGGAAACGGTCTCCCAGGCACTTTTCGGGATCTGGGCTTTTGCCTCCTTTACCTCAAAATCCTCCCATTCGATGTCTTCCAGCTTCTCTATGAGTTCGGCTTTATCCATTACCACTCCTCTTTTCAAGTTTTCCTTTGCTACAACCAGATACGCAGTGACCTAGGTGATCAGAAACGATATTGACAGAACATCTATTTATTTTAAAGGTCCGCTACAGTGATTTTACCGATCTGTTAACGATGTGTTCTTCTCAGATCGGTCACCGCGACATAAGATATCTTGACTAGTTATCCATCCACTCTATGAAAACGATATATACCCGCCAATGCAATCAATATGCGGATGTTCAGAGCGGTTTGTCTGTTTCTCATATTTGCCGTGATGGTCCCTACTCTGGCCTTCATCGATGAGGCCTCGGCAGACCAGTACCACGAGGTGTATCTCCATCCTCAGGGTACGCTCCCTCCATATGTGGTCCCTGAGAAGGAGAGGGATGTGGAGCTGGTCTCCACCGGATATTTTTACTACAACTACCTGACTGAAAGACAGTCCAAAAGCATCAATGCAGACGGGATCATAAACATCATCGACTCAACCTGGGCGATGGAGATCACCCCGATGACCTTCTACAACCTCGAGCCCAACGAGAAAGCGGTGTTCATGATCACGATCGTCGTCCCCAAGGGGATAGAGCCGGGAAGCATTGGGTTCTTCAGGATATCCGTAACCACCAATGATAATCTGGGATGCTCCGATATGGACGTTAAGAATATCCAGATACAAGTGGGGATGTACGACGAGGAGGTCGCACTACCCGAGACCACGATAATCGATCAGGTATCCAGTTTCTCGGTCCCATGGTGGGGCTATCTGTCAATAGCCGCCCTGATAATGATCGTTATCATCTCCATCACAGTCATCTACTGGTTTTCTATCAGGAAGAGGAGGGAGTGATCGGCTCAGAGCGTACACTCGCTGCAATCAAGCTGAGCACACACCTTGTTATCCACCTTCCACCGAAGGGCCCACTCCTTTATCTCCTTGATCACCTTGATGAAATCGAGCCCTATCTCCGTCAGCTCGTATTCGGTCTTGATGGGAAACGATGAGACGTCGATCTCCTTTGTGATCAGGTCGTGTTCCACCAGCTCCTTCAGCCTTGTCGAGAGGACCTTGGGGGTGATCCCCATTATCTCTTTCTTGATCTTGCTGTATCTCTTCGGTCCCCCTCCGTTGCGGTACAGTTCCAACAATATGACCATCGTCCATTTCTTCGACACGAGGTCGACGGTGCGGTAGACGGTACAATTATCATCCATGGTTTCCATCCAGTAACCATCCAATACATATAGCTTCGTATATTTCGGGAACTTGCTATCAAAAGTATAGTAAAAGGAGAAATCGAGATGTTCTGCAACCAGTGTCAGGAAACAGTTGGAAATGTCGGCTGCACGATCGGGGGAGTATGCGGTAAGAAGCAGGTCGTTGCCGACCTTCAGGATCTGATGATACACACCATAAGGGGCGTATCCTACTTTCAGAGCCTGATAAGAAAGGAAGGGGTTAACGCAAGGGATGCGAATATGATCATCATGGAATCGCTCTTTGCAACGATCACGAATGCAAATTTCGACAGAAATAGGATGATCGATTTCATCAGGCGCGCCAACGGGGTCCGGGATCAGTTGAGGTCTGACCTGGAGGCAAAGGGCCACACTTTTTCGGACCTTCCCGATCATGCGACCTGGACATTTACTACTGAGGATGATGCGGAAGAGAAGTCCAGGACGATCGGGCATCTATCCATCGAGAACGAGGATATCAGGTCGCTTTCCACCCTACTTCTCTACGGATTGAAAGGCATTGCCGCATATGCTGAGCATGCGTTCACCCTTGATTTCGAGGACGAATCGATATTCGAGTTCATGAACCGGAGCCTGCTCGCATACAGGGACCCGGATGCGGAGATGGATATGCTCCTTGGGCTCGTGATGGAGTGCGGTGAGGTCGGGGTCAAGACCATGGCGCTTATCGACGAGGCGAATACTTCCAAATATGGCGTTCCAACACCTCACAGCGTGAAACTTGGCGTTGGGAAGAGGCCGGGCGTCCTGATATCGGGGCACGATCTGAAGGACCTAGAGGAGCTTCTGGAACAGACGAAAGATAGTGGGGTAGATGTCTATACGCACGGTGAGATGCTTCCCGCAAATTACTATCCTTTCTTCGAGAAGTACGACCATCTGATAGGCAACTACGGCGGGGCATGGTACAAGCAGACCAAGGACTTCGATACCTTCAACGGCCCGGCACTTCTTACAACCAACTGTCTGGTGCCACCTCCTGCATCATATCGGGATCGGGTCTATACCACCGGAACGGTGGGATTCGATGGGGTGAACCACATACCTGACAGGGAAGTGGGAAAAACGAAGGATTTCTCCACCATCATAGAACATGCGAAGAGATGCGAGCCCCCGCAGGAGATCGAGACCGGGGAGATCGTCGGCGGATTCAACCACAGGACGCTGTGGGACCTCAAGGACAAGATCATAGAGGCCGTACAGTCGGGGAAGATCAAGAGGTTCTTTGTGATGGCCGGATGCGACGGGAGGCACCCATCGAGAGAATATTATACTGAGTTCGCAAAGGCCCTTCCGAAGGAGGCCGTGATCCTCACTGCAGGATGTGCCAAGTATCGATACAACAAGGTGGTCACCGATGACATCGACGGGATCCCAAGGGTCATAGACGCAGGCCAGTGCAACGACTCATACTCCCTGGCGCTGTTCGCCATAAAACTTGCAGAGGAACTGGGCGTGGACGTCAACGACCTTCCCATCTCCTACAACATCGCGTGGTACGAGCAGAAGGCGGTCCTGGTCCTTCTTGCCCTCCTCCACCTTGGTGTCAAGAA
>JAUVLN010000069.1 GCA_030600725.1 Thermoplasmatota archaeon
TTGGTGGTGGGTCGCTCCCAGGCAGATGAATGAGATGGAAACCATAGAGAAGCTGGAGAAATGGCTCCTGACCAGGGGGATCAAATCCACAAAGGATGTAAAGGTCCCAAAGCTGATGATGAAGCAGGTCATAGGTCAGGACGAGGCAGTGAAGGTCGCCAAGAAGGCGGCCAAGCAGAGGCGCCATCTCCTTCTCATCGGCGATCCCGGCACGGGTAAATCGATGATCGCCAACTCCATGGTGGAATATCTTCCTTCGGAGGAGCTTGAGGATGTTATCGCATACCCCAACTCCGAGGATCCGAACGAACCCAGGATAAGGGTGGTTCCCGGCGGAAAGGGCAAGGACATCGTGAAGGTCCAGAAGGCCCAGGCGCAGCTGAAGAAGGAGAAGAAGAACTCCATGAAATACTTCATAATCGCCGCCATGGTGGTGATCTCGTTCGCCCTCTTCCTCTATCGTATGGATGTGACCTACCTGATATTCGGAGGATTGGGCGTCATCGGCGTATTCATATTCTTCAGGTTCCTATCCATGTCCAAGAAGGACGATGATATGGTCCCAAAGCTTCTGATCGGCAATGAGAAGAATTCCAAACCTCTGTTCATAGACGCTACCGGCGCCCATGCGGGATCCCTGCTGGGCGACGTCAAGCACGATCCGTTCCAGAGCGGGGGATTGGAGACCCCCCCTCATGAGAGGGTGGAGATCGGGGCCATCCACAAGGCAAACAAGGGCGTCCTCTTCATCGATGAGATCAATCTGCTTAGACCCGAATCCCAGCAGTCCCTGCTGACGGCGATGCAGGAGAAGAAGTTCTCCATATTCGGCCAGTCCGAGAGATCGGCCGGCGCCATGGTCAAGACGGAACCCACACCGTGTGATTTCATCCTCGTTGCAGCGGGGAACCTGGATTCCGTATACGGACGTGAAGCATCCGACGGCCAGAGGTACGGGGGAATGCACCCCGCGCTACGGTCCAGGATCCGTGGTTACGGATACGAGGTATACGTTCACAATACAATGAAGGATACCCTCAAGAACAGGCTCAAGGTCGTCCGGTTCATCGCACAGGAGGTGAAGAAGGACGGGAAGATCCCCCATCTCAACTCCAATGCCATAGCAGAGGTCATAAGGGAGGCTCAGCGCAGGAGCGGCGTTAGGGGCGAGCTGTCCCTCCGTTTCAGGGAGCTTGGTGGACTGGTCAGGGCGTCCGGGGATCTTGCCAGGGATAAAAGGCACAAGACCGTGACCGGAGAAGATGTGATCCTTGGAAAGGTATTCGCCAGATCGCTTGAACAGCAGGTGGCGGACCAGACTCTCGAGAAGAGGAAGGCGTACTCGCTGATCAGATCGACCGGACATCAGGTAGGGGTCGTCAACGGCCTTGCCGTGATGCAGGGGGATCAGAGCCTCTCCGAGATGTCGGGCATAGTGACCCGTATCGCTGCAGAGGTCACCGCGGCATCATCGAAGGCGGAGGGGAGGATCATCGCCACGGGAAAGCTAGGCGATATCGCAAGGGAGTCCGTTCAGAACGTATCGGTCCTTTTCAAGAAGATCACGGGTAAGGACATATCGGAATACGATCTTCACATTCAGTTCGTGGACACCTATGGGGTGGAAGGCGACTCCGCATCCATCTCCATCGCGACCGCGGTGATCTCCGCGTTGGAGGAGATACCCATCAGGCAGGATGTCGCAATGACGGGATCACTGTCGATAAGGGGAGAGGTACTGCCCGTGGGCGGGGTAACGGCGAAGATAGAGGCCGCTGTGAAGGCCGGGATATCCACGGTATTGATCCCATCCGCCAACGAACGGGATGTCTTGCTGGAGGAGAAGTACGAGAAGAAGGTGAACATCGTTCCCGTCTCCGACATAAAGGAGGTCCTATCCCATGCCCTGGTGTCGGACCTCAGGAAGGACTCACTTGTGGACAAGCTCAAACATCTCTTCAAGGGAGCGGAGATCGTGGTGAACAGACCGATCACGAAGACCGCTCATGCCCTGGAGATGTAAGGGTACTCATCGATCAACAGAGGATCTTTGATCGCTTTTCCTGGTGCTAAAGCTTCTGGACATACAAAAGCGGCCCCACATTCTTTGACCATTTTATCCGCTTTACATACTCGAATATAGGTGGATTTTATATAAGAAGAGTGGATTCCATGGATGTCTCGAAGGGCGCAGGGTCCAGTATGTTGATGCAGGATTATCACATCCCATCAACTATAAATATACCTTGTATATTTGAGGGACAAACCCAGCTAACGCTTGGTTTAAACGGACGTAACATGGAGGAACTGTTGATGTCGGATACGACATACGTAAAGATATGGGGCATTTTTGTAATGCTCAGCCTCATGCTGACCGCAATGTTGGTCGTACCAGCAGGGGTCACCGGAGAGGGAATGGCAACATTGAAGGTTTCTGTAAGGGATGATGTGTACCTGGATTCGGTATCCGGTGCGACCGTTACATGTGTGAACGTCCATTCCGGCGTTGGTTACACCCTTTACGAGGACAATTTCAAGTACAAGGCCGATGTGATGCCCGGAACCTACAGGATAACGGCTGTGGCCGAGGGTTACAATGACAATTTCGTCGTGGAGGCCAAGATCGAGGGAGGCGAGGTCAGGATCTCGCAGATATACCTCGAGAGGATCGGCCATGGTGCTGACATCGAGGTCAGGATCTACGCCGATGACGAGGATGACGGTAACGAGATCGAGGGAGCTCAGGTCCACATATATTCAGGCACCTCCCATATGATGGTGAAGACCACGGAGAAGGGATATGGTAACATGTCCGTACCCTTTGGCGACAGCCTCCACCTCCTCGTTTTCGAGGAGGGGTACCTCACCCATTCTGCCAACATCGAGCTGAACGAGAGCGTTGACCTTTACAAGAAGAACATCACACTCAGCGAGGAGCCCTCCACAAGGGAGGGGTCTTACAGGGTCATGGGCTTTGTCAAGAGCGGGGACCTTTTCGTTCCCGACCTGACCCCCTATCTGTGGGATGTCAACAAAGGCCACCTTGTCCCCATCGAGAGCGATGAGGACGGAGCCATCACGCTCCCTGCATACGAGTCGATCTTCAGGCTCCTCATCGAGGCGCCCGGATACGATCCGATCTGGAGGGATGATATCGACCTCGTGGCCAACACCTACTACGGAGGCCTCGAGACCACCTTCGAGATGACGGAGGTGCTGGTGGAGGAGATGAAGCTAACAACCATCGATCTATCGGGCGACATAACCAATCCCGTGATCGATACCCACTGGGTGCTGGACGCGAACTCGAACCTGTACGGTTTCTACAATGATCTGGGCAATCCCAGGATGCAGATCTCGGATCTGTTCTTCTCCCCGGGTTGGGGCATGGTCGAGGAGGATGACGCGATGATGGTCGAGGAGGCGCTCGCCTCCTATGGACCTGCATGGCTGACAACAGACGATTTCCTCAGCGTAAACGATAATGGATACAAATGGAACGGCACCTACACCGTTGATGCGATGGGATTTGAGGGGTCCGTATTCAACACCACCCATCCGGTGGTGGACATGACCGCACATTACGAGATGGTCGACGATACCGATTTCAAGGAGGGCGATGATATCGCCGTTGATATCAAGGAGCTTCTCGAGAACGAGGAGATCAAGGTGATCCTCCCGGATAACTACGAGGTGCAGGGGAACTTCGACAAGGACATACTCGAGTTCGCCTACGATAACGCATACGAGGTTCTGGTGAAGGCCCCCATAGAGTTCACGGCAAAGGAGGCACAAGGCCCCGAGGCCGTACTGGTCCTCTTGAACGCATACGAGTTCTACGAGGTCGAAGACCAGAAGTTCATCGTTAAGACCGTGGAGAACGTCACGCTCTCAGCCAAGGGATCGAAGGACCCCGTAGGCGAGATAGAAACATATGAGTGGGACCTCCCTGTGAACGCCGTTCTGATCCTCCCCGAGGATGAGGATGACCTTTTTACATCGGACGAGATCACGGTCCAGTTTACCAACAACAGGAACAGCTACCACAACATCACCGTGACCGTGAGGGACAGATCCGACAAGACGGATACCGCGTCCATCTTGATCCTCCCCGACAGCGTGGAGCCGACGATCGATGATTATTCGGTGATCTATGAGGAGAGCGGGGAGAACGTCACCTACGACGGCAGCTATGAGGTCGAGGAGGATCTCACGCTCGTTTTCAACGCGTCCACCGCGATGGACAACGGCGAGATCGTGGACCATATCTGGATATTCGGTGAGGATTCATATCCGCTCAACGGCGAGGTTGTCTCCCACGCCTTCTCCGATCCTGGCCAGTACAATATCTCATTGACCCTGGTGGACGGTGCGGGGAACGAGTGCCAGTTCAACAGGAGCATAAACGTATCCGATACCACCGAGCCAATGGCAGTGATCAAGCCCTTCGGCGAGATCATGCAGGGAGATGAGGTGGAGCTCAATGGTACCCAGTCCTACGACCCCAGAACCACGGGATCGCTCTACGACGAGATCGTCTCATACGAATGGTCCTTCATCTACGGGGACATGAACGTGACGCTTTCGGGCGATGTGGTGAACTTCACCTTTGATATCCCGGGTAACTATATGATAAACCTCACCGTCGAGGATGCATCAGGCATCACGGGGTGGGTCGAGAAGCTCATGGTGGTGCTCGGACCCGATCTGGGGGTCAGGGGGATATCATTCGATCCCGATGAGAACCACGATGACTTCCGTGAGGGTGAGGAGGTCAAGATAATCATCGCCTATGCGAACGACGGTCTTGTGGACTTCAACTCCACCTTCACCATCAGGGTGGAGGACAACGGCAAGAAGATCAAGGAGGTCGAGATAAACCCGGAGGTTCCGATCAAGGCGGGAGATGTTGTCTATTACAACTTCACCTACACGCTTGAGAAGGGATCGAGGGTGTTCAAGGTATACTTGGATTACAATGACGATATCCCCGAGCAGAACGAGGAGAACAACGAGTTCGAGACCACGGTCTCCGTGGTCACGGAAAAGGGGTTCTTTGAGTGGTGGATGCTTCTTATCCTCTTCGCGGTGATAATCGTGATCTACGTGGCATACATGAAGTATACCCGCGGCGAATGGGGATACGAGCCCATCGTCGAGTGGTGGAACAAGAGAAACGCTTGAACGCACCACTGTGAACAGACACGGCCGGGGGTTAACCTCCCGGCCTTTTTTTTTCAAAATATTACTTAAACATTACTCAGATATATTTTGAAAAAACAGGAAAAATCCATGATTTTTCCGATGTTTGAATGTTTAAGAGCTCAGATTAATCTCAACTTAACATTCACTTTCAGTGTAAAATATTACTTAAGCATTACTCAGATATATTTTGAAAAAAACCAGGAAAAACCATTTCACTTCACGGTTTGAACCACTCGATGCTCAGATAGGCTACTTTTCCCGGCTCGTGGTGTGGGTCGCTGACACCCTCGGGAATGAGCGCGAAGATCATCCTTTTATTCACGCTGTGGCAGAGGCGGACGCATCTGGATATCTCCTCCCACGTCATGCGATCGCCCTCGGGGATGCAGTGTACGAGAAGAGAGGAGTGGGAGTCCTCCGGGGACGACGTGTATATCCTGAAGTGGGCCCCGTACTTGAAACCCGTCCTGATGTACCAATCCCTCTCCGAAAGGTCACGATAGACGATATCCTTCAGGTGCTTCTCATCAGAATCCCTCGCAAAGAGCATCCTGTCCTCCTCGTTCGAGAGGAAGAGGCACTCTCCCATTTCGGTTCCCATGAACCCCCTGTCATGGATATCCTCTTTGCCATCTCCCCAGAAAATGGACCCCCCTTCAGGTATCGTTGTCCTATCCTCCTTCCCAATGACGTATCCGGGATCCTCGATACCCGTTCCCTTCTCAGGGAACACCTGGGATCCAACCTCGATATCATAGTATGTCAGGTCCCAATCGCTGTCGACGATGGCGGATACGGACCTGAGGCGGATGTGATCTCTGGTGAGCGCTTCGATCCAGAGCCCCTTGATGCTGACCGAGTCGGTCTCCCGATATACCTGATACCAGCTGTCGGCCTTTCCAGTCCCCGGCCTGTCTCCTCTCCTGTATATAGAGAACCCGGAGTTACCGGCCCTTATAGCAACCAGCCCCCTGTTCCTGAGGTCCCTGTAAACGATATATCGGTCCATGAACCCCTTATCCTGTGCCATCCCCATCTCCAGTAGATAACGGAGGTCGGCAATGGGGCCTGACCTGCTCTTTTTGATGGCTATCCTCCCGTTCTCCAGAAGGTATGCAGCCTCGATCAGGTCGAGGGTCAAGGGCCCGCCGGAGTGGGTCTGACCGTATGAACCCTTGTTCATCAGGGTTGAGGCGAGGTTCCTCTCCTGAATGAACACCTTGCCGTTCCTGATGTAACAGGCCATGAAGGACCAACGCTTTCAGGTAGAATAACGTTGCGTCCTATGGGCTAGCTTCTTATAGATTATACAGATTATCCATCGATATCGACGGGGGGCAGTCATATAGCCGATATTTCACGTTCCATAACCAAGGGCATAGTGAGGGCGAAGGAGGAGAGGCTCAAGTCCCTTGTACTCCAGGGGCCCGTACCCAAACATATAGCCATAATCATGGATGGGAACCGGAGGTACGCACAGGACGATGGCAAGACCCCGATCGAGGGGCATCTGAGCGGGAGGGATAAACTGGAGGACGTTCTTGAATGGTGCGTCGACCTGGGGATCAAGATACTCACTGTCTATGCCTTTTCAACGGAGAATTTCAATAGGTCGGAACTGGAGGTACAGGCCCTCATGAAGCTGTTCGAGGAGAACTTCCTCAAGATAGCAACAGACGAGAGGATCCACAAGAACCGGATACGCGTAACGGTCCTGGGCCGGAAGGAGATCCTTCCTGAAAAACTCCGGGATGCCATAGAGCAGGCGGAGACCAATTCCAGGAACTACGACGAGTACTTCTTCAACATCGCCGTCGCCTACGGAGGACGGGAGGAGCTCATATCGGCCATCAAGAACATAGTGGGAGATTCCCTCGAGGGAAAGGTGGACGTGGAAGATATCGACGAGACCCTCGTTTCAAGTTATCTATACACGGCCGATTTCCCCGACCCCGACCTCGTGCTTCGCACATCCGGGGAGGTGAGGATATCGAACTTCCTCCTGTGGCAGCTGGCCTACTCGGAGCTCTACTTCACAGATATATACTGGCCGGGCCTGACCTTCACGGAGTTTCTCAAGGCCGTAAGATCCTATCAGCTTCGCAAGAGGAGATACGGAGAGTAGGGCCGGATCACTCTATCAGATCGAGGCCGTCCTCTATCCTGTTAATCTCCACTCCGGAGCTTCTGTTCCCGATCACCGCACCGCTATCGTTTACGACCATCGAGGAACCAAGGTAGGGCGATCCGAAATTTACCGTGGATATCTCGGGTTTAAGGGAGAATATCTCCCGGATCCTGTCGAGATCATCCTGTGAGGCCTTTGGGTGTACGATGATACCCTTCGAGTTCAGGACCGCGATGGATCCCACCGTCCTGACGCCCGCGATCGTTCCGGGAACCATCTCGATATCCAGCTCCGATGAGATCCTCTTTACCGACCTCTTTTCAAGGTCTGGATTGTACATTGCAACCCTGTCAGATAGAAGCAGGTTGTTCCCCCAGGCCGTGAGCGGATCGTGCGATGTGAAGATATTGTACTCCTCTTCGGGTGGTTGCCCGCTTTTTTCCATGACCCGTGCAACATCCTGAGGGTCGAAGAAGTAGGGTATTACCGCCCCTTTGGAGTTCCCGGTAATGAGGGCTCCATGGAGATTGGTATTACCTATGAAGGCCTTCACCGTCCTCACACCAAGCGAACCCTCCAGGACCTCGAGGAGATCATCGGGTGACTCGGGGGGACATATCAGGACATCTCCAAGGATCCTGCAGAATACACCGATATACGGATTGCCGTTGATATCGGCGGTATTAACAGGCATTCATATCACCAGTGAGGTGAGATCAGCTCTCGGGGAGGGTTACCTCAACGAGGTCCTGATCCTTGAACTTGATCGTTTTAACGCGGAGCTTGTTGGGTGGTTTTTCCCTTCCCCTTGCCCATACCGCCTCGTTGATGGGCGTATCAAGCCAGATGTTCTCCTCATCCATCTTGAGATGCTTTGCAATATGCGAACGAATGATCTTGATCGCCTTGTTGGCCCTTCGGATCCTCGGCGCGTCCATCACCTTCCTCAAGGGAACGATGATTATCCTTTCCTCTGCATCATCTGCCATTTACATACCCCTATGTTCATCTATTTCTGGAGCGTGCTCCTTCTCCAATGGTGTCTCCTGGGATGGGATGTGAATTTCCTTGCGGTCCTCTGCATCACCCATGCGGGCACCCTGCGGTTGCGGTTTGTCTCCTTTATCAGGCGCTTCTTCTTGGCAAAGGGTTTTCGACTTGACATGTTACTACTTCCTTACGATCTTGATCTCTTTTCGACTGCGTCCCTGGAGCTGGCCCAGGAGTTTCTTTAGGGTCGGGTCGTCTATCTTACCCGGAAGCCTTCCGGATTGATAGAGCATTATCAACTGGTTCTCCACGCCGGAGGCGATCTCCGGATATGTGAGCCGAACCCTACCCAATCGTTCCTTGGCCTCGGATGTCATTATCTGTCTGAGTACATCCTGTTTCTGCTCCTCATATTGTGCTTTTTCCGTCTCCGTGACCTCTTCCTGCAACCTCTGCTGCTGGATCTGGGCGAGCTTTCTCTCCCTCAGCGCCT
>JAUVLN010000188.1 GCA_030600725.1 Thermoplasmatota archaeon
GTATTCCTCCGAGGAGCAGTATAACAGGCTGGGTGAGAGATACTCGTCCTATCCGCCCCCTATCGAGATCCCCGAACTTCCCGTCAATGAGAGCAATCCGCTTCGGCCCCTTTCCCCATATGGCCTGTCCAAGGTCTACGGGACCTCACTCATGGGGGCATATCACTCCCTCTACGGGCTGAAGACCGTTACGGCGAGGAGCTTCAACATCGAGGGGCCGGGGAGGGGAGAACAGTTCGTCACCTCCCATATCATCAGACAGCTGTTGGAGGAAAACAGCAGGGAGATCAGCATAGGAAATGTAAACATCTTCAAGGATTGGTCCCACGTCGAGGATGTTGTGAGGGCGTTTCAGCTGCTTGAGGAGAGGGGGAAGTTCGGACAGGTATACAACGTGGGATCGGAGAGGGCCAATTCCATCCTTACGTTCATCCTCCTCTCGATGAGGGAGCTGGGATATGACGTCAAAGGGATCAGTTCAGTTGTGAACGGGAAGGAGCTGGATGCACCCCTGGAAAAGGTCAAAGGGGATATATTCGGCAGGGAGGTCATATGGTACAGGGCCGATGAGGCCCTACTCGACCCCCTCCGATTTGAAATGGAGGATGTGGGCATCAACGTCCATACTGGAAGTGGTGACCTGAGGATAACGTTCGACAGGAAGTTCTTCAGACCCCATGACAATCCCATCCTCATGTCGGATACCACGAAGATATCCGCCCTGGGATTTGAGGCAATGCACTCCCTGGAAGATATCGTTTCAAGCCAGATCGGACATATGAGAGATGATGCTTGATCGATGGCACCTACTGGCAGGATCGACGAAATGTGAAGCCAGGGTCTTTTCATATCGGGAGGCATCATTGAGAGAGTATGACCTTCTTGCCGGTCTCGACGGATTGCTCCGCTGCCTTTGCTATCTCGAGGTCCTTGAGTCCATCCCATCCTTTAACCAACGGGTTCCGTTCTTCCTTGATGGCAGAGAGGAAATCCACAAGCTCCCTCTTCAACGGCTCCTCCTGGGCGACCCTCATCCGTTTGATATCATATTTCTGGGGGATCCTCCACATACTGGATAGGTCCAGTCCACCGGAAGATGAGGAGGATATCTTCAATTCCTGATCCACATAGTCCATCTCGGCGAAGCCGTCCAGGCCGGTGATCATCACCTGTCTCAATTTCATCGGGGTCAACCAGGACACCTCCATAATGCCCTCTATCCCATTCTCGAACTGAAGGAGAATGGTGGCGTGGTCGATGAGCGGTCTTGCCCTGACATTTCCTCCAAGGGCGTACACGCTCTTGACCTCGCTGGATGCCAGGTATCTCTGGACGTCGATATCGTGGACCCCCAGGTCGGTGATCACTCCAACATCGTTTATCCTGGCGGGATAGTTGGATACCCTTCTCGAGGATATCGTAACCACCTCTCCCAGGTTCTTCTTATCGATGAGTTCCTTGGTGAAGTTGACTATTGGGTTGTGCCTTTCGATCATCCCCACCGCGAATGTCCTACCCATCTTCTCTGCGAGGTCTATCATCTTCTGGCCGTTCTCGACCGTGTCAGCTATTGGTTTCTCAACCAGCACATCGATGCCCGCATTGAGGCACTTCTCAACCGCTTCCAGGTGGAAAATGGTGGGTGTTGCTACCGAGACCGCCTCGACATCGGACCTCTCAATGAGGTCGTCGAGGGAGCCAAATGATGTGCATCCGAACTGTCCTGCCACAAGGTCCGCCTGTTCCCTGTTCGCATCGCAAACGCCCATCAGATCAGCCAGTTCGGACAGTACCCTTGCATGGTTCCTTCCCATCGAGCCAACGCCTATCACACCGACCTTCATGTTCGAGAGGTCCAAATTCATCCCTCCATAATCTCCCTGATCGTATCGACAATAGTGTCAATGTCATCGGGGGTCACAAGAGGATGTACCGGCAGCGATATGACCTGCCTACAACACTCTTCAGCTACAGGGAATGTGTTGTTCACATAAGGTTTCATCGCAGGCGAGGAAGGGATCGTTGTAGGATAGAATACCTTGTTCCCTATCCCCTTCTCGGTAAGTTTCCTTGCGACCTCATCCCTTCCTTTCAAGATCTTGACGGTGTACTGGTGGAAAACGGGTTCATTCCCTTCCTGAATGAAGGGGGTCTCGATCCCTTTGATGGGTCCGAGACCTTCTGTCAAAAGATGGGCATTCCTCTTCCTGAGTTCATTTTTCCCTTCCAGTTTTTCGAGCTGTGTCCTGCCGATAGCGGCAGCGAGGGAGGTCATCCTGAGGTTGTACCCTATTGAAAGGTGGTCGTAGCGTGCGACCTGTCCATGGTTCCTTAGTATCCGGATCTTTTCTATGAATCCCAGATCATTGGAGACTACCATTCCCCCCTCACCGGTGGTCATGTTCTTGGTGGGATAGAATGAGAACATGCCTGCAAGGCCCATGGAACCGGCTTTTTTCCCTTTGTATAGGGAGCCGTGGGCCTGCGCACAGTCGTCTAGAACGGGGACGTCACCTGCAGCTTTCAGTACACCATCCATGTCTGCACATTGTCCGTAGAGGTGGACGGGAATTATGGCCCTGGTCTTATCGGTGATGGCCTCGGAGATCTTCTTTGGGTCGATGTTGAAGGTTCTCGGATCGATATCCACAAAGACCGGTTTTGCACCGAGAAAAAGAATTGGGGTGGCGCTGGCGATGAAGCTGAAGGAAGTGGTGATCACCTCGTCACCCGGGCCCACATCCAGGGCGGCAAGTGCCAGATGGATAGCTGATGTGCCGTTGGATACCGCCGCCCCGTGTTTCACTCCAGAGTATTCTGCGAACTCCTTCTCGAAGTTCTCCACCTCGGGCCCGTGAGCAAGCATGCCGCTGTCCATCACCCGCATCACAGCTTCCTTCTCTTCCTTTTCCATAACTGGCCTGGCGAGGGGTATCATCGTTGTTTCCTCCTATTGATATCATCTATGGTCTGGTCAATCCGGAGTCTCCCGATTGACCAATTCACCGGACCGAAATCAGCCACACCTCTATTAGGCTTTCCATGTTTGTTGGTTGTGAATGGGGATATCATGGTATGGTTCTTGCTGTGAACCCGCAGGTTGCAGTAATACCCTTTATTTATAAACATGGAATTCATAGGGGTTTTTGATGTCAAATGAGATCGAGATAAAACTGTACGAGGAAGCCGACAGGGATAGGTGGGACAGATTCGTGGAAGGGTCCAATAACGGGACGATATTCCACCTGCAGAGATTCCTAGATTATCACGAACCTGGGAAGTTCGATTTTCATCACCTCATCTTCGAAAAGGACCATAACATTTTCGCGGTTCTTCCCGGACAATTGAGAGATGGTGTATATAAATCCCCGATGGGCGCCAGTTTTGGGGGTTTTGTTACAAAGGAGGTCTCCTACGACAAGACTGTGGAGATCGTGGACAGGTTCCTCGAATATGGGAAGGAAAATGGTTTCAGGGAGGTCTACCTGACCCATCCACTTCTCGTTTATTTCAAGGAGATGACCCAGAACATCGATTATGCCCTGTTGCACCGCGGTTTCGATCACCATGTTCACCTCTATTCCAGTGTCGTCGATCTGCGGAAAACATACGACCTGGAGCATTTCGACAAGAAAGCAAGGAATGCTGTCAGAAAGGCTTTGAAATCGGGAATGGAGGTAACGATCGAGAACGATTTTGATACTTTTTATCCTATACTTGTGGAGAACAAGAAGAAGTTTGACCTTGCGCCCACCCACACACTGGAGGAGCTGAAGAGGATAGATGAACTTCTTCCCGGGAGGTTGAAGCTGTTCATGGCAAGGTTCCACGGAGAGGTGATCGGGGGCAGCCTGATCTTCATATGCAATGATCGGACGTTGATCGATTTCTACATAGCACAGGATTACAGGTATCAGGAGTACCGGCCGATCAATCTGGTTCTCTACGAGGTCATCAGGTGGGGACACGAGAAAGGATACAGATATTTCGATATTGGAGTTAACCAGGATACCGCGTCATCGAACCCCATGGACCTGAACAGATCCCTCGTATCATTCAAATCGAGATTGGGTGCGAACTGCTTCCTGAGGAGCACCTTCCACATGAAAATGAAGTGAAAAAATGAATTTTTATAAGAATGATATCGTTGAATATGACCCGCTCCCCAGTATAAGGGAGCCGCCGTATGTTCTGCCCAGGATCCTGATATCTCCATTTTCATATTTGGATATGGGGAGGAAATCATCGAGCTTTTCCGAGGGTGCTGTCTCGGATCTTTTTGGATCGCCCGATTGGGCAATTCTACCGAGAGCAAGCTCAGGGTTACACCTTCTCAGGGAGATGATAGGGATCAAGAGGATCTCCATTCTGACGTCATTCAATACTAATTATATCAGTGGATGTGTGCTCCAGGCTTTTGATAAAGTGGACATCAGACGGGATTTTGACCCCACTTCCGATGCGGTGATGATCATTCACGAATGGGGCAAGAAACATGGTCAGATCGAGGAGATCGCACGACTGTGTCGGAAAGAATCCATCCCCCTTATCGAGGATTGTGCGTTGACAGTCCGAAAGGACCTTGGATCATATGGGGATTATGCTCTCTATTCATTTCCCAAGGTATTCGCCATGCAGTATGGTGGATTGCTAAGAGGGGTAAGCCATAAGGAGCTCAATGTGAAATACCAAGATCATCTTGCCCAGGGGACCAAGCTTGAAATGATTAAAGGAGAGTTGGCAGATCAAATAAATGATATGAAGACAATTGTTAGAAAGAGGAGGGAGAATTGGCACTATCTGGACGAGTTGTTTCAGAAAGCTGGTTTTAAGCCATATTTTACCCTGGAAGATGAGGATTCTCCGTACGT
>JAUVLN010000147.1 GCA_030600725.1 Thermoplasmatota archaeon
CTCTTCTTAACCTCCCGCCCTGATATAGGGCCCCTATCATGTACGCATGAATTATGGGCCCTATATCACTCATTATCGGGACATTCAAGATGTAACGAGTATTAGGAAAAGGTGAGGAATTTCATATCATCTCTTTGTTCAGATGCGGGATCTCACGTAGTTTTCTTCATAAGATCATCCCTGTCAAGAATGCCCCTTTCGGTGATATAACCGGTCACGTACTCCCCCGGCGTCACGTCGAAGGCAGGATTGAAACCTCTGCTTCCGGAGGGAGAGATCCTGCTCTCGGCGAATTCAACCACCTCCTCCTCACCCCTCTCCTCGATGGGTATCCCGTCCCCACATGCACAACCTCTATCGAACGTGGTCTCGGGGAACGCGACGTAGAACGGGATGCCCAGCTCGTGAGCCATGACCGCCTTCCCGTAGGTGCCTATCTTGTTTGCGAAGTCCCCGTTCCTGCAGACCCTATCAGCCCCCACGATCACGAGGTCAACCTCCCCCTTCCTCATCAGGTATCCCGAGGCCGAGTCCACAACGACCTTATGTTGTATCCCCTCCTGGACCAGCTCCCACGCGGTGAGCCTGGACCCCTGAAGCAGGGGCCTGGTCTCGCTCACCCATACGAAGGGGTCCCTGCCGTCCCTGTAAGCGATCCTGATAGGGGCCAGCGCCGTCCCCCAGTCAAGGGTAGCAAGTGCACCTGCGTTGCAGTGCGTCATCACCCTGGCCTTATCGAATATGAGCTCCGCCCCCACCTCCCCTATCCTCTTGCAGGCGGATATTGTCCTCTCCACGATCTCCATAGCCCTCTTCCGGGCCCCATCCACACCATCTCCATCGAATGCGGTTTTCACCTCATCAAGACAGTTCACGAGATCAACTGCGGTGGGGCGGGAACATTTCAGCCTTTCATACGCGGTGTCAACCCCATTGGAATAACAGATCGAGAGCGCACAGCCCCCAAAGGCACCGATCGCCGGAGCTCCCCTCACGGCGAGCGTTCTTATGGCTTCCACGAATCCATCCAGATCGGAGAGCTCCAACAGAACGGTCTCGGAGGGAAGCCTCCTCTGATCGAGCAGAACGATACTGTCCCCCTCCACCCGGAATGAGGGCCGATCCAGATACTCCCCGTCCACGGAGAACCTCATCCTCCCCCTCCCGGATCAGAACCTCGGGGCCGAAGCCCTTGAGACCTGGGCATCCACAACGATCGGCTGAACAGCTCCGGCAGGGGCCTTCCGCCTGGAAAGGAGAACAGCCAGAACGATGAGGATCAATATCGCTCCCACGGGGGCCGCGATATAGATCATCTCACCCATGGGAAGCGTCTCCTTTTCCTTGGGTTCGACCACGGTGATGGAGGCCTTGTTGGAAGCCTTCTTTCCCCCCGCATCGGTGACCTCCAAAGTGAGATTATATACCCCCGCAGAGGTCCCATCGGGAACGGTGAAGAACCCGGAGAACAGCATATCATCTGCAGTTGCATCGGCCCCCTCCCCGTCATCCAGCAGATCGATGACCGATCCGTCCAGCTCGGTGAGAATGATCACAACCTCCAGAATGAAACCCTCCGGATCGGATACGTTGACGAAGACGTCAACCCTTGTACCGGATGACACGGATGTGGCCGAGAGCTTCCACTCGTATATCTCGGGAGGGAGGTTGGCCTGGTCGACATACAGCGTGGCAGAGTTCTCCCCCGTGAGTCCCTCTGCATCTTCCGCGGTTATTTCGAGCTTCTTGCTCCCCATGTAGACGGATGATGGGACGGTGAATGTGATGGTCCAGATGTCGTCGTCCGGTTTGAGGTCGCCGTGAGTGCCATCGTCGTACATCGAGGCTTTGGAGCTTCCGTCGACCCTTGAGAGATCGACGTGGACCTGCAGCAGATCTTCGTTATCGTCCTCCACCAGGGCGGTGAGCTCACACATCTCCTTGCCGTCGTTCACAACGGTAGTGGGCTCCAGCTGAACCTCCTTGATGATGGGTGCGACCGGAGGTATGATGACCTTGATCCAGACGATCTCATTTACCTCATGGCCGGCATGATCGTACGCGGTGAGCTCGACCCGGAGCTCGCCAAGAGGGGTTATGGGGGATACGGTGAAGGCAAAGGACCAGTTCCCGTCGTCGGAGAATACGTCACCGGAGGTGCCGTCGTCATAGAGCCTCTGTTTATTCTCCCCTCCTGCAGGTGAGAGGTCTGCCGTCACCTTGTCCAGGTCGCCCTCCTCATCGTCCACCCTGGCCCAGATCACCGCCTCCGTGAACCCGTCGTTGGGAACTCCCCTTGGGGTCACACCGGCCCTGACGAATTCGGGCTCCTCGGTCCAGTCGTATACGGACCGGACCACGATGGTGACGTTGGAGTAACCCTTTGCGCCACGGTAATCCTCGGCCGTGATCCTCAGCACCTTCTCGCCTACCGAACGGGGGGTCTTGGTGACCATGTATGTGTAGGTCCCGTCCTCCTTCACGGCGTCCCCGTGTGTCCCGTCATCGTACAGGACCTGCTTGGTGTAGGAGTCGCCGATCAGCTCGGATAGATCGGCTGTCACGCCGTTTGTCTTCAGGTTGCCGTCCTCATCTACCACCTTGCAGGAGATCAGGGGCTGAATGGAGCCGTCATCCGGTATCTGGGTGGGATCCACCTTTCCGCCGGAGACCACGGGCGGATGGTTCAGGAAACCGTAAACCGGGACGTTGAACCTCACGGACCTCCCGACGCGGTCCCTGTTCGTGGGCCCCTCGCCGCTGATAAGCCCGGATGCGTTGACGTGAAATTGGATGTCCTGTCCAACGTATGACCTGTCCGGCGTACCAACCGTCCAGGTGATCTTCTCCCAGTCCCCGGGTCCGGTGATGTCGATCGTCCTCGAGGGGGTGGAATCGACTACCGAGAACTCGTCCGGGAGGTCAAGATCGGCCCTGGCCTCGGAAACCGGGGTTCCCTCCATGAAGTTCGGAAGCCTGTAGGTGATATTCGCTGACAGCTCGAAACGGGTGCCCGCCTCAACCTGAATGTCCTTCTCCCTGAGCTTTCCGTTTATGTAGATGTCCATGGACCACGGGGCCACGATGAGCCCATATCGATGCGTCTTGAAACCGTCGCTCTCCCTCTCGGTGATGTTCCACAGCTTATCGAAGCCGGTCTCGGAGATCCACCTATTCTCTCCGCCCAGAGCGCCCGTCCCCTGGGGCAGGGGATCATGGACCCTGAACTGATTGATCCCGGAATCGTAACCCACCACGATCCTCCACACTTTCTCCAGAGCCGCCAGGTCCTCCAGCGTCACCTGGGGCAGCGGCGGTTCGGTCGGCGGATCCTCCGGGTTGGGCGGGTCAGGCGGATCCGGGTTGTACGTTGGGGGAATGTCCAGATATTGATAGACGAGGATGGGCAAACCCATGGCGAGGCCCTCCTTGAGGTCCGGGAACCTCTCCTTGAACCTGGGGCTCATCTCCAGGGGCCAGTTGGTCCAATCGTATTTCGTGGATCCGTAGCCGTAATACCGCTCCTCATATCCCCTCTCCCCCACGATCGTCTCCTGGGAATAGTGCGCTGCAAGCCTCAGCTCATCCAGCTCGGCGACACCGGATCCCAGCCTGCCCTTGGTGACGTTCCTGATATCCTGCTGGTCAACGGAGGGTCCGTCGTATCCGTTGACATAAGCGTCGAAGGCCATCTGAAGGCACGCCTCTCCTGTCAGGTCCTGCTCCCCGTTGACTGTAGCGTGAAAAGGGACAAGGGCGGAGATGTCGACCCTTATCGGCGCCCTGGAGGGGGGTGAGGTATCACCCTCGACCGGGATCTGGATGGCACTGCCGGATATCAAAAAGATCAGGGCGAATATCGTCGACAGCATGACCGTTTTGGAACCGCTCTTACCTATCATCTCCATCACCCTCGGAATGTATCACTACCACGGACGACATCCTTCAGTACGAACATTCCTAGTTATCCCGGGTACCTATTATAATGTTTGTGGAAACGGGAGCGGGGGCACTCATGAGAAAGGTTATAAAATCCCCGCCCGTATGGGGGCACGTGACACGATCCGAAGGCACCAGGATGGAGCGTGACACGCTCGGGGAGAGGGAGCTCCCCCCGGATGTGTATTACGGCATCCAGACCGATAGGGCCAGGGAGAATTTTCCGGTCTCGGGCCTTACCAATCACCCATACCTGATCGGCGCATATGCGGCCATCAAGAAGGCCGCCGCGATCTCCAACATGGAGGTGGGATGGCTTGACAGGGAGATAGGGAATGAGATCGTCAAGGCTGCCCAGGAGGTGATGGAGGGTGGGCTCCGGGAGAACTTCATAGTGGACAGGTTCCAGGCCGGTGCGGGCACCTCGACGAACATGAACATCAACGAGGTGATCGCCAACCGCGCCCTGGAGTTTATGGGATGCGGGAGGGGGCGCTACGACGTTATATCCCCCAACGACCACGTGAACATGGCCCAATCAACCAACGATACATTTCCAACGGCGATGTACATCGCCGTTCACAGGATGAACCTCGAGCTCCACCGATCGGTGGAGATGTTAATAGCATCTCTTACGCGAAAAGGGGAGGAGTTCAGGGACATTCTCAAGATAGGGAGGACCCATCTTCAGGATGCGATGCCCGTCACCCTGGGCCTGGAGTTCAGGGCATACGGGGAGGCGCTTACCAGGGTGAACCAGGAGCTTCTGCGAAGGAACGAGATGCTCCTGGTCCTGCCAATAGGAGGGACGGCGACGGGCACCGGGATCAACACCCATCCGGAATACAAGGAGAGGGTGATCGGCCACCTGGTGGAGATCACCGGCCTGCCGCTTGAGGCCAATCCCTCGGGTTACGAGGCGATGCAGTCCACGACCAGGATACTATCGGTGGCCTCGGCGAACAAGGAGCTCGCCGTGGAGCTCGGGAGGATAGCCAACGACCTGAGGCTGATGTCCTCCGGCCCCACGAGCGGCCTGTCGGAGATCAAGCTTCCCGCGGTACAGCCGGGTTCGTCGATCATGCCCGGAAAGGTGAACCCGGTGATACCGGAATGTCTGAACCAGATATGCTTCGTCGTGATAGGGAACGAGACCGCCATTACACAGGCGGCGGGGGCGGGTCAGTTCGAGCTGAACGTGATGATGCCCATGATGGCCAACATAACCCTCCGGTCAGCCGAGTACATGAAGAACTATCTCCCCATCGTATCCGAAAAGTGCATAGACGGGATCGAGGCTGACCAGGAGGCGCTTACCCGGAGGGCGCTGCAGAACCCAGCACTGGCCGCCCTTCTCAATCGGAGGATAGGATACATGAAGGCCGCCGAGATCGCCAAGGAGTCCATGGTAACGGGAAGGCCCGTTATGGAGATCGTCGCCGGGATGGATATACTCTCCGAGGAGGAGCTCAGGATCCTGTTCGATGTCAGATCCATGGTGGGGCGGGGTGGGGAACCTGACCGCTCAGAGCAGTGAGATCAGGTACATCACGGTTCCGAACATGAGTGCCACCGTTATATTGTCATCAAGCACCTTCCATCTGCTCAGGTTGAAGGTCTCCATGAGGGAGGCGAAAAAGCAGGGAACGATCATCAGGAAGTTACCGGAGTAAATCATCGTGAATAGGGAGGAGGCCCCCAGGAATCCGAGCATCCCCTCCAGCGTCTTGTTCGGGTTCCACGGGAGTCTGACCCTGCCCAGTCCGCATCCGACCAGATAAGCGAAGGGATCGCCGAAGGCCAGTGCAAGGATCGCCGTCAGTGCGATCTCCTCGGGAAAGACGAAACATACCAGCATAACCCCCGAGAAATAGGTGATAATGCCCCTGCCGGGGACCGCCTCATGCGGTCTGTCGAACCTCCCGAGGA
This sequence comes from Thermoplasmatota archaeon, assembly GCA_030600725.1. Lineage (GTDB taxonomy): Archaea > Thermoplasmatota > Penumbrarchaeia > Penumbrarchaeales > Penumbrarchaeaceae > JAGLEG01. The sequence continues at coordinate 5,869 of JAUVLN010000147.1, forward strand.
TCCAGGTAATGATCGGGAGGGGACGTTTCTCCTGGAAAAATGATAGGGCCAATCCCATTGCAAGAAGGATCAGGTAGATCCATCTCAGCCGGAACATGAAGGTGAGAAGGACGAAGAAGTGGCATCCGAGAAGGATGTGAAACACCTTTCTCCTAACCTCGAGGGGCGAGATGGTGCATTCATCCCCGTTCGTCATCACATTATG
>JAUVLN010000250.1 GCA_030600725.1 Thermoplasmatota archaeon
ACAGTGATATCCTGTCCTATGGATCCCCCCTTCGGGAGATATCGGGCGTGGGGCTCAAGGGCGTTGAAGAGGGCTGGGTAAAGGGTGAGGTGGTCTATATCGATGGGCCCGTATCCTTTTTGGGGGACGTGGACCCGGAGAAAGGAACGCTCGACAGGGGCGGAGAGGTCCTCGATATCAACGACAGGATAATGGTTTTTACGGAAGGAGCGGGTTCCACGGTGGGGTCCTATGTCATATATAACATGAGGTTGAACGGACTCGCCCCCAGGGGAATGATAATGTGCAAGGCCGATGCCATTATAACCATTGGTTGCATAGTGGCATCGATACCGCTTGTCCACAGGATCGGGGTGGATGATCTGAGGGAGATAGGGGGGTCGGGATGGGCCGAGATCAACTCATCCCTGGGCCTTGTAAGGGTAAGGCCCGGGAAAGAAACAGGTGATCAAGATGTTGGATATATTAAAGGAGATAGCGAAGACCGTCAACCGCAAGATTGAAGTTGATCCCGATGCAAAGGAGCTCATGGAGGCCAAGGACCGCACGATCGCGCTCATTTTCACGGATATCGATAAGGGCTACATCCTCTCCGTGAAGGGAGGTAGGATGGAAGAGCCCTATGAGGGAACCATCGAATCACCTACCCTGACTGTGACCACCGATAAGGAGACTATGAACGCACTGATCGAGAAGAAGCTCAACCCGCTCATGGCATATGCCATGAGAAAGGTCAAGGTGGACGGACCGATAGACGAGGTGATGGTCCTGAAGGACTTCTTCTAGGGGGGTCCGGAGGACATTTTTTCCCTTCTGCCAAAGGTTTTATATCATTCGCCCATAATAGCGAACTCGTACCGTATAATGGGGGATAAAGGAGTGGTCCCGGAAAGTAATGTCAAAAGGCAAGGAACGGGAGATGTCAACATCAAGACCATCCCGCTTTTTCTGGCCATTACGGTACTCCTTTTCACAGCGATCATCCCGCTCAACTCCATCGGCTCGGAGGAAGGCGGCCCTTTTGCTGACAATCTGCCTCCTGTTGCGGATGCAGGCGAGGATATCGTCGGGGTCCTGATGAACGATCTCGTCGTTCTGAACGGTAGCGCTTCGACGGATGAGGATATCGATAACTGTACCTGGGAATGGACCTCAACGTTCCACCCCTCCATAGCCCTGGAGAACGGCAATTCCTCGATGCCCTCCTTCACTGTAGAACACGAGGATACCACAATAGTGTTCGAGCTGAAACTGATCGATCCACAGGGTTTGAACTCGACGGATGAGGTCCAGGTCACTGTGGAGGTGAACCAGGACCCAAGGGCAAGGATCCAGCTTCCCATGCCTTCGGGGGATCCGTATGTCGAAGGGACCGTGATGGAGTTCACGGCAAACGGAACATCCGACCATGAGACCGATACCGCCCTCCTGTCATACGATTGGAGATCGAACGTGTCGGGATATCTGTCGGATCGAATATTCTTCCACATGGCGCTGTGGGACCTGGGCTGGCATACGATCTCTTTGAACGTCTCGGATCCGAACGGCGGCTGGGATGTGGCCGAGGTGGAGATATTGATCAGGGAGACCCCCATGGAACCCATCGCGGAGATCAACAAGCTCATCCTGAAGAAGTACCCCACGAAGTTCTACCTGAAAGGCGAGGTGATCGCCCTTGACGGCTCCCGGTCAACGGACCCGAACATCGACGATGAGCTGAACCTCACCTGGAGGACAAACCTCTCCGGTGGGAGGATCCTCGGATACGGGGAGAAGCTCAACGTCACACTCGAGGAGGGGATCCACAACATCACCCTCACGGCATCGGACCTGGATGAGCTCACATCTGTCGATCGGGTCGATATCGAGGTCAGGAACAGGCCGCCGGTGGCGATAATCTACGGCCCGGGGATAGTAAATGTCTCGGAAGGAGCAACATTCAGAACGGATCTCTCCTACGATCCCGACGGGGACGAGCTGGAGTTCATCTGGTTCTTCGAGGGAGGGGACATCCTATCGGGGACAGAGGTCTCACAGGCCTGGGTGGAGTGGGGAGTATATAACGTAACCCTTGAGGTCGATGACGGCAGCGAGGTCGGATCTCTGGCCAACGAGACGGTTCCGATAATCGTCAACGCCCCGCCGGTGGCGGATGGAGGCGGGGATCGAATAGTGACCGTGAACAGTTACTTCATACTGACGGCAAACAGGTCGTATGATGAGGACGAGGGCCCATCAGCTCTTTCCTACCGATGGGATCTGGACGATGACGGCCAATGGGATGAAGGGTTGACCCGTAAGGAGGAGAGGCTCATCTACGGGAAAGAAGGGGAGTACCCGATCAGATTGGAGGTCTACGACGGATGGGCGTCATCGGTCGTCGACTTCATGATCACGGCCCAGATCCCCAACGATGCCCCCGTTGCGAATGGAGGTCCCGATCTCATCGTCACCCTGGAAGATGGGCAGGGCGAGGCGGAGATGGATGCATCGAGGTCCTACGACCCCGATGACGATGTCAACGGCGACGGGATGATAGGCGACGGTGAGAGGGATAACCTCACCTACTCATGGGATATCAACCCGGAGAGGGATTCCAACGGGGATGGGAACCTGACCAATGATAAGGACAAGAAGGGCAGGACCATGAGGTTTGCGGTGATGGACACCGACGTGATCCTGGTCACCCTCAACGTCTCCGACAGGATGGGAAAATGGACAACCGATACGATAATGGTCAGGGGGAACAATCCGCCGGAGATCACCGGGATATCCGTGATCCCGAGCTCGGCATACGTTCTCATGGGCGCCGAGATATCCTTCACGGGTCATGCCAGAGATGAGGACCGGAAGGATAAGCTCAACTACACCTGGGACATGGGCGACGGGACCATCAAGAAAGGGTACAAGGTCACCCACAGATACCCCTCCGAATCCATGTACACCGTCACCTTGACGGTTGATGACGGATACACGGAGGTCCGGGATTCCTCCACTACATTGAACGTTGAGGAGTTCCCGGCCCCCACGGTCTCCGATCCCAGGGACGGGGCCGAGGTTTCTGGAGTTTACACGATCAGGGGGAAAGCCAGGGAAGCCGCACAGCTTCCGCTTGATGGAGTGGAGATATCCCTGGATGGGAACCCGTTCAGGGCGGTGAGCAGGGTCAAGTCGGACTGGACCACCTGGTCATACGATCTGGATACGACAAAGCTTGCAAACGGTGAGCACATGGTCGAGATCAGAGCCGTCACACGCGACGCCGGTATCGAACATACCTCCAACATCACAACCATGACGATAATCGTGAACAATCAACCATCCTCGGCGACGGAGGGCATGATGACCTACGTGATAGCTGGCTTTATCTCACTGGTTTTTATCGTGGTCCTTCTGATATTCATCAAGAAAAGGAACCAACCGGCACCCGGAGGGCCGATGCCAGGGATGCCCAACATACCTCCACCGCCCGGATCGGGCTCCCCGGGCCCTTTCCTTCCGCCGCCTCCATCGCAGATCGAAAGCCTTCCTCCCGCCCCGGACCAGCAGGACGCACCCGGGGAGGATACGCTTCCCGAGAAGCTAAGGATAAGGTGCCCGGCC
>JAUVLN010000277.1 GCA_030600725.1 Thermoplasmatota archaeon
GGAGGAACTCCTCAAGGTCGAGATACGCGTGGGCAGGGGAGAGTGGGAGGTGATGCCGGGGATCTCGGGGCAGGGAAAGATCCAGTGGATATACTCCGTCGACCTTCTGGAACTGGAAGCCGGACAGCACCTTATCGAGATCAGGGCGTGGGACAGTCTGGGAGATACCCAGCCAGGACATGTCACGGTGCCGATTTCAACGCTGATCAACATCGAGGAACGCTCCAGCGAAAAGGGCGATGACCCGATCATCCCCACCATCATCGTAAACGGAGCCGTCTTGACGTTAATAGCCACCGGCCTGGCGCTCGGTGTGGTGCTCTTCCGCAGCAAGAAGGATTAGGGGGTATCTTGAATTGACCGGCCGAACATCCTACGACGGGCCCGCCATCGATGTCGACTCAGTGACCAAGGACTACGGGAGAACACGGGCCCTTGATGACGTCTCTCTAAAGGTGATGCCGGGGGAGCTCTTCGGCCTGATAGGGCCAAACGGTGCGGGAAAAACAACGCTCATGAGGTCGCTCATCGGAGCGCTGACCCTCGATGAGGGCAGGGTGCGGGTGATGGGGATGAACCCGAGCACGGACAGGGATAGGATCAAGACGCTTTCCGGGATCGTCCCCGAGGCGGAGACGCCCCCATCGTTCCTGACCCCCGATGAGTTCATGGAATTCGTCATGGATGTCAGGGGAAAGAGGACGAATGAAAAACAGAAGAATTGGTGGCTCGCCTTCTTCGACATGGAGAACCAGAGGGATCAGATCGCAAAGGACCTATCCAAGGGAACGAGACAGAAGCTGATGCTCACAAGCGCGTTCATACATAAACCCCCCCTGCTCCTCCTCGATGAACCCTTCATCAACCTGGACCCGATCTATCAGAGGAAGGTGAAGGATTATCTCCTTGTATACATAAAGAAGGGTGGGACGATCCTGCTTTCAACTCATATCCTGGGACTTGCCCAGGAGCTGTGTGACAGGGTGGCCATACTCCACAAGGGCAGGATCTTGAAGATCGCCTCCACCGAGGAGATCATAAAAGATAAAGGCGACCTCGAGGAGGCCTTTCTGGACCTTGTCGGATACCGCTCATAGATATTTCAGCGGATAGAGGTCCCGCTCCATCAGCGTTACCTGATTGGAGTCCAGGGTCTCCGGTGTCAGGGACACCATTAGAACCAGCTCGGTGGTGGAGACCTTGTCCACCAGCCTTCTCAGGAACCTGATCACCGGATTGAACGTGTTGTTTCCTATCAGGTACTCTATGCCGTCCAGAAGGACCACGCCCTTCGGGTTATCGTCGATGAACTCCTCTATGGAGTATATGATCGATTCCAGGGACGGGGGAAGCCTCTTCATAGCCAACCCGACCTCCCTGTCCGTTAGCCAGGCGATCTCATCCGTCTTCAGGCCGTATGTCCTCTCAAGGAGTTTCGGATTGGTCCTGGCTACGGCGAAGCCCGGCTTGCCCTGCTCCCGGAGGGCCTTGTACAGCTTGTAGCATTTGTCCGCCCTGTTCTCCTCCACCAGATAGGACAGCCCGGAGATCAGCTTGCTCGCGTCGGCGGCAGGGCTCCAGCCGGAATCCTCCTCCGGTTCAGGTTCGACGGCTTTTTCCGGAGCGGGTTCGGGGGCTTTTTCCGGAGCGGGTTCGGGGGCTTTTTCCGGAGCGGGTTCGGGGGTCGACCCATTCCCCTCGTCCATACCGATATCGAGCTTGTACCTCACCCTCTCCAGAAGCTCCTCCTTCAGCCCGACCGGGTTCAGGCCCAGCTCCTTGCACTTCATACGGAGCTCCTCCTTGGTCATCCGGTCCAGGGCCCCCTCCTTTGAGAGCTCATGGTAATCCATATCCCTCTTCTTCTTGATGACGTCGAGCATGCAGTTCTTGGCGTAGGTCACGGCCGTCTCCCTGTCCCCGGACTTGAGGGCGTAGATCGACTCGTTTATGTACTCCTCGGCCCTGGATACATCGGCTCCGCTCTTCCTGGCCTGAAGGATCAACCTCTGACCCCTCTTGATAATATTGACGATCTGAATGTATTCCCTGTCCTGGCTTGACATTTCGCACCGCTCTATCCGTGGTAAGGGGCTTTATCTCTTATACTTTCCCCGAAAAAGCCCCTGCATCAAGGATCAATCGTCCCAATCCGCCACCTCACCATCCTCATCGGGTTGGAATCGGGGGCTTTTTTTCCCCTTGACCCTCCCGGATCCGGAGGGGCTCTTGGGGGAAACTTCATCCAATAGTCCGGGTGTCTCATCGTTTTCCAATTCCAGGTCCTTCTCCAGCTCGTTCTTTCTGAACATCTGGAGGATGAAGTAACCGCATATTCCCATAAGTGCCAGGACTATGAGCAGGATCCAGTACCAGGGGGTCGCGGGCGGCTCCTTGGGATGGTCATCTGGATCCTGTGGATCGGTGTTCCCCACATACTCCTTGATATTGGGCCACCCGTCATTATCCGGATCCTCCCAGGGATCGTCCCTGAACGGGTGGGTGCCCCACCGGGCCTCCCAGAGGTCGTCCATGTCGTCCCCGTCTGTATCCTCCTTTCCCGGATCGGTGAGGTTGTACATCTCCATCATGAGGGTGAGGCCGTCCCCGTCCTTATCGACGGTCGTGTCGTCCGGGGATAGGGGGTCGTATCCGTATCTATCCTCCCAGGAATCCTCCAGGCCGTCCCCGTCGGTATCCGAAAGACCCGTGACGGCGACCTCGATCGCCCCCTCGCCTGGATATCTGCCGGCGAGGTTGCCGGTCGTTGAGTTCTCCTCCTGATACAGGAACCACAGCTCAACGGGACCTTTGTACGGGCCCGGTAACACGAACGTCCTGATGTCTCCCTCTTTACGGTCCGGTTTGAACATCCACGGCCTTGTGGTGTTGGGATACCTGGCCATCAGCGTGACATCGCCTTTGTGGTTAACCACCACCTCCCACTCCTCCCCAACGGGGATCTCCTCCGGGATGGTGAAGTTCAGGGGGGCGGAGTCGGCCGATTCTTCCTCGATCTCCCCGGTGAAAAGTGCGGTACAGAGTGAGTTTCCTGCAATGTCGGAATGGTAGAGAACGATCTGATACCACCCGGGGCCCACTTCGGAAAACGGCTGTGTCAGCCGTATGTCCGCCAGGTTATCCTCGATGAGCAGCCTCTTCGGCTCCAGAGTCCAGTTCCTGGAACCGTCTGTTAT
>JAUVLN010000275.1 GCA_030600725.1 Thermoplasmatota archaeon
CCTACGCCGTCGACAAATTCGATTACGACTACACAGACGGAAAGGAGTACAAGGTGACCTTCACGGGTAGAGAGCTGGGAGCGGATCCTGAGTATCATGTCGTGACGGCAAAGGCAAAGGACAAACTCCCCGGCGGTGCCATACAGACCGCAAGATGGTCCCCGATTCTGGAGGCCGTCAACCTGATAAGGGTCTGGAACGATGAGCCCCCGGAGCTTAACACCAACTTTGTCACCATCGATTCTATAAGAGAGGATTCCGAGACGGTCTCACAGCCTCTTGACAATTATGTCGACGGGATGTTCAGGGACGCAGAGGGGTTCGTTGGTTTTTATATCTGGAACACTTCCATTGGCGAAGAGGGCGATTGGGACGTCACCTACGACACGGAGCTTCTCCATGTGGACATTGTGGAGGAGTACAACCTCTGGAACGCGAAGATCACGCCCAAGCACAACCAGCACGGCACGGAGAGCCTCAGGTTCAAGGGTTACGACGAATACATGAGCGTGGAGGGCGTATGGCCCGTCACGGTCACAGAGGTCAACGACCCGCCCATGGTCCTCAGCATTGACATAAAAGGCACCCTTGTAGCGGTCGATAACACCGACCCGCTCTGGCCGTTGGCCCGCCTTGAGGACGAGAAGGTTCTCGAGGATAAGGAGTTCACCTTCCAGATAATCGCAGAGGATCAGGACCTCGAGGGTGAGAGGCAGAACCTCGAATACTCATTCGTCAGGGCCCTCTCCGACGGATGGGACGCGGACATAGAGGTGGCCTGGGATACCGGTGAGGTCTCCTTCACGCCCACCAACAACGACGTGAAGGCCGAGAACTCCAAGATGATCTTCGGCATCTCGGACAACAGGGACGAGGGAGAGATCAAGCTCGAGGTTCGCTTCGAGGTCACCAACGTCAACGGTGCCCCGGAGATCTCCATACCCACGATGACGCAGAGGACCTACACCCAGTTCAGGGAGGTCAGGATCAAGCCCGTGGCAGCGGATGATGACCCCGATGATACCAAGACGTTCAGCGTGAACATGTTAAAGGCCATAGGCACCGATGCGGATTCCATAGAGGACCAGCTTCCGTTTACGGAACTCCGTGAGGAGGTGGACTGGGGCATCAACTCCGCCACAGGTGAGTTCTGGTTCAAGGTGGACGATCAGAACATCTGGAAGACATCCACGGGAATGGATGACCAGGTGGAGATCACCCTCGTCTTCGAGGTCAAGGACAGCGAGGGCCTCACGGCAATTGCGGACATCGTCCTGATACTCACGGATGAGAACGAGGATCCGGATAAGCCCGTCGAGATCTTCTACGAGATCGAGGACGAGGACGATGTGACCGTCGGTATCCAGAGCCTGACCGTGAACTTCTGGGTGGATCCCGTATCCGACCCGGACGAGGACAGGCTAAGGTACAGGTGGGACTTCGGCGACGGTCAGACCGGTGAGGGCATCAACGTCAACCATACCTACGCGAAGGCCGGGCCCAAGAACGTCCAGATGTGGGTCGAGGACGACGAGTACCAGACCGACAGGATCGCTCAGCAGATCGACCTGGAAGCGCCGGTTATAATTACGGGTGATACCGATATAGACCCGGTGGATCCAGGAGTCACAACGTCGGAAGAGGACAACATGATGTTCATCATCATCGGCATCATCGCTGTGGTGTTGATCCTGGCATTGATAGTGGGCGCCTTCGTGATACTCCGGAAGAAGCCCGCACCCGAAGCTGGTTACTACGATCAGAGCATGTATGGCGCTCAGGGACTGCCTCCGGCACATTCCGGTGAGCTGCCCCCGGCCAGCACGTCGGGACTTCCGCCGGCAGGCCAGCAGACCCAGGGACTTCCGCCGGCACAGACGCAGATAAGCGCTCCTCCGGCGAGCAGCCCTGCGGATAAAGCGCCCCAGGGGCCAGGAGGGTCGTCCTGTGGAAATTGCGGATCCCCCGTGGACCCGTCATGGTTCCTCTGCCCCAACTGCAAGTCACCACTTCAGTGAGGTGGAAATTGGATCCCGGGGGGGGGAGGCGGTCTCTCGCCCCCCCTCCCCTTTTATTTTTTTCTGTTGAGTTTTTTTCTGTTGAGCGCTAATGCTATTCGGTAAACGCTCGTATCAAAGGGCAGGTGTTCCCATCCGGGTAGATCAAACGGTGACGGCCTTTCCGATCACGATGTTACCGGAGACCTTCTCCACCCTGATCTTGACCTTCTGCCCCTTCGCCACACCGGGAACGTAGATCACGAACTTCCCCCTCTTGGCAAGTCCGTCTCCCTGTTTCCCCACATCCTGTATCATCACCTCGAGCTCGTCGCCGATGATAACAACGCCCTTCTTATCCTGCGCCTTTAGCCCCTTCTTGACCTTGACGGGGCGTTTCGCACCACAGGCCATGCACTCCACAACCTGGGTCCTCCCCTCCTTGATGAGATGGGTGTCGGGTTTTCCGCACTCCCCGCAGATCACGTACCTGTTCACGTAATCCTCGATCTTCTCGTCGAGCTTATCCTTTGAGACCTGGGACTTAAGGATCAACCGCCTTCCATCCCTGGAACCGGCCGAACCCAGTTCCCTGAGGATCTGTCCAAGTATGTGCTCCGGTTCCCTCCGGATGGAATCAACGATATCCTGGAAGTTCTTGACAACGGTGTTGCGACCCTCGTACATAATGTCGGGAGTAGGAAGGCTCCACCTCTGATGGTCCTTTATCTCATCCTTGGGCATCGCCTCCCTTGCTCTGTCGAGCAGGGTTTCGTAATCGTTATCATCTGGCATGACAGCACCGCCTTTAATATCGTCCCATATGACCCCGATTATATAAAGTTGAGCACTCGGTAAGAGGGCCGGAATGGGATCTGAAAAGCGATCATTTCCAGCTTGAACCGTAATGAGCCGGGTTTCAATCTTTTGAGTGTGGATCGACCGTTTTTGACCCTATTACTGACATCTTGACCTTTCTGCTGACAGGGGGGCGTGATACCCTTATATCTCCGCCTGTGGAATGTATGCACAGGAGGATTAAAACATGAAAGAGAAGCACCGTAAATTACTGATCGGAATTTCCGTTCTGATCTCCCTGGTCATCGCATCGCAGTCGATGGATGGCACGGTGGGACAGGATATGTCCGATATCGAGGATATCGGTGGATCTGTCATTGGCAATAACGACGGCCTCACACTGGAGAGGATATCC
>JAUVLN010000187.1 GCA_030600725.1 Thermoplasmatota archaeon
GCGATCTACCGAGCTGATCTACCGGCCCATATATTCGATATTAGATGAGGCCAAAAGGACCTTTGGTATTTGAAAGTTTAGGATATTGCTACTCCTCTACAGCTTTCTGTATGATCTTCTTGGCAACAGTCGGGTTGACGCCCTCTATCATCATCAGGTCCCGGGGGATGGCATCGGCAAGATCTTTCTTCTTCCTGTAGCCCATCTCGTAGATGCCCTTCGCCCTCTCCTCGGATATATCGAAATCGTACATGAAATGGAGTATGATATCATCCCTCTCGGTATCCTCTGAAACCGGGGGAAGGTCCTCAACGTGTCTATCCGTATCAACATCCTCTACAGATGACTCTTCCGATCCGTCGTCAACAGGCCCCTTCCCGGAGAACCACCTCTTCCAGAAAGGTACCTTCTCCTCCTTTTCCACCTCCATCTCCTCCTCTCCTGAAGCTTCCTCCTTCTCTTCCACCTTCTCCTTGATAGGGGGCAGGGCCTCCTTGGGCTTCTCCTCTTTATCCTTTCCAGAGGGGAGGAGGTCGGGCGCCTTCTTGGATTCAGGTTTGACCTCGGCCTTGACCTCTTTTTTCTTCCTTTCCTCCTCGGGAATCGCTATGGTTCCGAAGGGCAGGGCATCCTCCTCTATTCCGACCCAGGTCCTCTGGGACACCTCGGAAAGCCTCTGCCTTGCATCCTCCTTTCGATCCACACCAACCTTGAGGTCGATCAGCGATGCTATGCCGACAAAGAGCGCCCATCCGAAGAAACCGAATATGAAGGCCCCCACACCACCCGCTATCAATTTTGTGAGGTTTCTGACCAGAGCCTCGGTGGGCTTGGGGTAGCTGTTACCCCCCTTGGATATCTCCAGGTGCATCATCTTCTTTCCAGGGGTCCTTCTTCCATCTGATTCCAGGACGGTGAAGTATATCGACGATACTATCACCGCAATGATCGTGTAAGGGATCATGGCCTGCCAGATCGGTGCAATCCCGATCATCGAGGTTGTTGGCATAATGGCTTCTGCCAGAAATCCGATCACGATACTCAGGGGGTTGGAGTTAATCAGCCCGACGATGGGGATGAAGGAGATAACCGTGATAACTAGCCCTATCAATGCGGAATCGATGGACATGGCTATGGCCCTCCTCACCCAGTTCTCCTTAAGATCGTCCTTGTAATATTCGAGTACGGAGTGTTTGGCCATGAAAGAACCCCTTCAATATGATATAATTCCTGAAATCCCTCTGTCTATTAACTTTTTTCTACCTGGCCATTCGACCGTTCAGACGGCTGTTTGATCAGATACATTCGCGTATCGAGAGTACTTGATCCAAATCAAAACAATAGAAAATCTTTAATCCATTGCCCATATTAAGGCCGAGGCCTGTAATATGGAGCTCCCTTTCTTCACGATCTCCGATCTCGATCTGGAGGGAAAGACCGTAGCGATGAGGGTGGACATCAACTCCCCCATCAATCCTGATACCGGTCAGATTCTATCCCTCAATAGGATCCAGGAACACGTCATATCCATCAAGAGGCTCCCGCAGTGCAAACTGGTCCTTCTCGCACATCAGAGCAGACCCGGAAAGAAGGACTTCACCTCACTTCGAGAGCATGCCAGGGAGCTCTCCTCCCTCCTCGAGAGAAGGGTCGATTTCATCGACGACCTGTTCGGGGAGACGGCTCTGAAAGCCGTTAGGGAGATGAAGGATGGGGATATCCTCCTTCTCGAGAACACGCGGTTCTATTCCGAGGACGTATCCCTCAAGGATTCCTCCATTAGCGTCCAGGAGAGTACCCATATAATAAGCAGGCTCGCAGATAATATTGATATCTTCGTTAACGACGCCTTCTCCGCCCTGCACAGGTCCCAACCGTCCCTTGTGGGCTTTTGCAACCTTTTACCCAGCTGTGCCGGCCCATTGATGGAGAAGGAGCTCAAGGCCCTCTCCAGGGTTGCGGACGATCCCGAGAGACCCGCCGTTGTGATACTGGGAGGATTGAAGGTGGACGATTCCATAAATGTCGCCGAGAACCTCCTGGATTCAGGTTCCTGCGACATGATCCTCACCACAGGCGTGGTCGGCAGCATGTTCCAGTGGGCGGACGGATACGATCTGGGCACGCCCAATGTGAATTTCATAAGGCAGGAGATCCCCGATACGGACGACCTCCTCGAGCGGTGCAGGCGCATCATGAAGAAATTTCCGGGAAAGGTGATGTATCCCACCGATATGTCCCTGAACGATAAGGGTAAACGTAGAAGGATCAAGCTTTCCGAACTACCCGCGGATGCTCCGATCTACGATATCTCAATAGATACCATCGTCAGGTACTCGATGATCATAGAGGGCGCAAAAACGATAGTTGCGAACGGGCCCGCAGGGGTGTTCGAGCTGGAGGGGTTCAGGGAGGGGACCGTTGAGATATTCAAGGCGATCAACCGCTCCAGGGCGTTCTCGGTGATGGGTGGGGGGGAGACAAATGCTGTTGTCGCGCAGGAGAGGCTAAGGGATATCGATCACGTTTCAACCGGCGGGGGGGCCCTGATCAATTATCTTTCGGGGAAGGAGATGCCCGTGTTGAAGGCATTGAAGCTGTCCAAGGAGAAGTTCAAGGATATAATAGGGAAAGAGCCGGAAGAAGAGGAATGATATTCAACGAACGGTTTATGTATGAAATCACTTTTCCTACTTTACCAACATCATGCCACTGTAGCTCAGCCTGGTAGAGCGTCTGATTCGTAATCAGAAGGCCGTGGGTCCGAATCCCATCAGTGGCTCTTATATTTTTACCCGTAATTTATATATAAAAGTTGCGCGAATCCATGTCTATGGGAAAGACCGAGACCATCAAAAAACGACGTGTAGATGTATATCTTCGGTCAGAAGAACAGAAGGGACGTTGGAACAAATATGCCAAGGGCCAGAAGATGCCACTGTCAAAACTGATCATTGATACCGTTGAGGCCAGGATCGGTGGGGACCTTATGAACCAGATAAAGATCAAGGAGACCCTGACCGATAAGATCAAAAAACTCATGGAAGAAAATGATTCACTCAAGGTTCAATATAATAGATCAGAGAATTACATAAGCATTCTAGAGAGGGAAATGAACAGATCAAAAAATGTCTCATTTTCAGAGCCCGGCCCTGGTATCCACAAATATCACGAGGAACTGATCAAGGTGTTAAAGGATTCAAATAATCCCGTATCGAATAATAATATTCTGAAGCAGATAAGGATCGATCCAGCAGACACGGAAGTAGTAGCCGGTATATCCAAACAGTTGGATGCGTTGAAATCGTATGGCCTGATCAAGTATGGTTCAAGGGGGTGGGTATGGAATGGACAATAATACTATTGAAAAAGAATTTATGAAAGATATTCAGTTGCGTGGATGGAGTGGCTGGACGATCAAATCCTGCAAGTATACGCTGAACCTCTTTAAGGAAAGCATAAAGGAAAAACCATTCCCAGATGTGGATAATAATGACCTGAAACAATTTCTAATTTATCTTAAATCGAGAAAGGGTAGAAATGGCGAAATATCCCTTGAGACCTTGAGGAAACATATCAATAATCTATCCTCTTTCTATGAATTTCTTGAAGATGAGGAGTACATAATGAAATCTCCAGTCCCAAAATTCAGAAGAAAATATTTATCTAAAACATTCAGAAACGGTTCCAATGGCCAGAAACGGCAGATCATAGATCTATCTCAAATGCGTATCCTTATCGGATCCATACTGGATCCACAGGACAGGGCGATGTACACACTTCTTGCAAAAACGGGAGTTCGAGCTCAGGAACTTATGTCCATTGACGTCTCTGACATGTCCTTGGATGATCTGAGTATTACATTGAAACCCACAGGTAAAAGAAAGATCATGATGGTCTATTTTGATTTTGAGACAAAGAACTTATTGAGACGTTGGGTAGATATGAGAGGAGAGATCGCATCAAAGGAAGAGAAAGCTCTTTTTGTCACTAATAATGGAACCAGAATGTCGCATACCATCTTGAACAAGAGGTTGAAATTGTATGCTGATCTGGTAGGATTACATGACCCAGAATCCAGTGATCTTGAGAAGCGGTTCACCGCTCATTGTTTCCGACATTTTTTTACAACGGAGCTGTTGAACTCTGGCATGCCCAGAGATTATGTTAAGGAGCTTCGTGGGGATTCCCGATCAGAAACGATTGATATCTATCACCATCTCACATCTATTGAGCTTAAACGTTCGTATCTTCAACATATACCTCAGTTCAATCTTTAATGGAATTGCACTAAAAGATAAGTATCCATGAGCCAATGCCTGCTTCATGATCGATGTCAACAAGCTTGACAGGGTAAATGAGTTCCACATTTACCTATCCACAAGACACCATGATCAAATGAAATATGCGGAAACGCTTTTCAGCTATCAGAAAATTAGAGATGAGATAAACACCTACAACTTGAAGGACTGTGAAGAGGTCGTTGGAACATTGCTCCTTATCTCTATTGATCCGGATGATCCCACGACTGGTTATTGCCTCATGGATCTTGGTGATGAACTGATTAATATCATTATATATGACCCAAAGGTAATATTCTCAGAGTGGGACAAGACCAAGGGCATAGTATTCTGTGAGAAGGTGGCTGTCCTGAGGTTGGACGAGGGCGGCACACCGAAATTCCATTTAAGATACCTAAGTGAGGAGATCAAGGAATCGAGCAAAGAGATCACTCGTTATATTGTTGATTACATAAATCATGCCCCGTCACAACAAGATGTTGAGAAACGGAAATTAGAGCTACCACCGGATTCCCCCACATACAGTGAGTATACCTCGGTTGACCGTTCTGAATAATATTTGACGGCAATCTCAAGGGGTCCTGAA
>JAUVLN010000061.1 GCA_030600725.1 Thermoplasmatota archaeon
GACTGGCTTCAGAAGGGGGGCCACTATGATCTAATGAAGGAGCAAGGTAAATACGCACTGTTCACCACAGTATCATCAAACTCCTATTATGGGATGAATCCAAGGCTCATGGACCTAGATGGTGACGGGCTTGATGACTTCATCTCATGCGACAAGGTGGGAGATGGACATGCATACGTGGTATGGGGCACCACGAATATGACCACCCTTTTTTCAAATACAAGGGGAAGTTTCCCATCAGGAGGGCACATGAACATCATACAGAATGTCGCCAACTGCACCATCGATGGCTTTGCCGACAGCGGAACATGTGCGGTCTGGGCGGATGATTTCGACCAGGATGGTAATAACGACCTTCTTATCGGCGGACCATGGGGTACAAATGAGGATGGCTCGGAAGGTAAGGTCGGCATCATTTACGGCGGGGACAGAACCTTCTGGAACACATCCAAGGACCTCGACGTTGACGCGGATTGGACCGTGACCGGTGAGGTGGGCGAGGCGATGCCCTCCACGAACTGGGGGGGTTCATTGTACACGGGCGACCTCAACGCCGACGGATATCCGGATATGCTCATGTCATGTGCGGGATGGAATGGTGACAAAGGGAGGGTCTATGCATACCTGACGGTGGATCCTGTTATTGAAGCGGACGGGTTCACACTGGATGATGGATCAGGGCTGAACGGGGACGTGCTCGCCGCTCAGTCCGGAGGTATTCCAGAAGAAGATACGAGAACCCCGTTGATTGACGGCTCGTACACATTCAATGTGACGTACAACAACTCGTGGTCCCCTCTGGCGATGCAGGAGTTCAGGCTGAGTATAATACTGAAGGGAAATTACTTCGGAATTGTCTACACGGTGGCATATTCGCCTTCCAACGACACCTTCTATTTCCTGTCAAATCCCGCACAGGGGATGATGATATCGCCCAGATCACATATCTACATGCATAGCGAGGTCAGGGCATCGATAGTGTTCAATGTGATATTCATGTTATCGTTCCCGTCGCAGGATCCCGTGGATGTCAGGATGGTTCTCGATAACGGACCGGGGGAGTCCGAATACTTCTACGAGGACATGTTCAGGGTGGAGAGGGATTTTGTTCTGGACGCGCCGGACATAACGGTAATGAACGGGGACCAAACGGTAAGCCGCGGTTCCTACCTGCCGTTCATCAACTCGCTGAATGTGACCGCAGGATCCGTACTCTACCAGGATACCGATGTACCTGTCCACCCCGACTTCTATTTCATCAGGCTGATCGACAACTACGACAGGGTGTACGACATCTACGCGAACAGGGGAGAGCCCGTACAGATCGATCTTCCCCTGGACACCATAGAATCGGGCGAGTACTTCTTCGAGATGAGCATCGTCATGACCGAGTATTCCTCCCCCTATTCACAGGCAAAGACGCTCATCCCATCCTTCTTCGTCGTCTTCGACATGGAGGGGCCGGATATCCCGTTGAACGTGCAGTTCAGGGCGGATTCGCTCCTGGACCCGGAGGGGAGATGGGATAACGATCCTGAGGTGTTCGTTACCTGGGATCCTGCTTTCGACAAGCAGGTGGGGGTCAACTCGTACGGATACATCGTGAACGGACCCGAGGACTCCGAGGGATTGGCATATTATAAAGAGGGAGTGACCAACGATAGATTCCTCACCTTCGACGACTTCGTGGAGATCGGATCATATACACTGGAGATATGGGGTATCGATATGCTCGGAAACCCCGGAAGAAGCGTGATGAGAACACTTGTCATCGATACGGAGTCGCCCTCTATTGAGAACCACTACCCATCCCACATCGGAGGAGTTTGGTTCAACAGCGAGGAGGTGACCGTGGAGGTGTCCATAATAGATGATAAGCTTTCATTGATGGCACCTTCCCTCGACCTGAACTCACTTGAGTATGTGGTAGTGGACCAGGAGTTATCAGCCGCGCCCGAGGAGGGTTGGATCTCCGCAAGCTACAACGTGATCTCCACCCGTATCCTGGAGGAGGGGGCAAACGGAGGGAAACTCGTCAAGACCACGATATCCGCTCTGGTCGAGGTCAATGAGGGTAAGAACAACTACCTCTGGTGGAGGGTTTGCGATCAGGCGGACAACGTGGGTGTTACAACCATCATCGACATCGAGGGGCCGATACTCGAGTATGAAACGCTCCTCGAGGCGAACACCACCCTCGATCCAAACCAGAAGGAGGAGCTTATTGAGGAGTTCAAGGAGATGATGGAGCAGGAAGAGCTCAGCAAGAACCCATCAAACATATGGGTGGATATCACCAAACTTACCTACTCCGACGCCACACCCGTGGGAATACAGGAGAACAACATAGTAGGGGCATCGATCATGATAACCGATCTTCTGAGCCACGTTGACGGATCGTCCATCCAGTACTCCTACGCGAGGAATGGACTCCAGAATTACGGAGGCTGGATATCGGCCATGATCAACACCGATGAGAGGGAGGTCGTTGCCGAGACCGTAACTCCAATGCTCTTTGAACCTGGCTCCACCAATTATATCAGATGGAGGGCGATGGACGTTGCCGGGAACGGCTACACCTACTCGGAAGACATTCCGATCATCATAGTTCCCAGGCTCCCCAACAACCCACCCACCGCCATCATCTCCACACCAGCGATGGAGGAGGTGTTCAATACACAGGAGAGGATCGAGTTCTCCGCAGCAGAGAGCAGGGACCCGGATGAGAACGATGTGATATTCTTCTCATGGATCCTTGCGAACAAGACCGTCATCAGCGAGGTCGAATCCTTCTCGATGGACGCAAGGGACCTTGGAGAGGGCATCCACGTGATAACACTCTATGTGAGCGACGGCACATTCACCGTGATGGATACGATATCCATCTACGTGAAGATGCATCCGGATGAGGTCGACACGGATGGTGATGGTATCCCGGATGGAACCGACACGGATGATGACAACGACGGCCTGGATGACGATGTGGAGGAGAGGATGGGGACCGATCCCAAGCTGGCCGACTCGGACATGGACGGCGTCAACGATAGACTGGACCCGGAGCCACTCAACAGTAAAGTGACCAGGGTGGATGAGACAGAGGACCAGCTTACCTACTGGCAGATCTTCTACGGGATCATCATCCTGTCAGCACTGATAATATTCCTCGGAGCGATGCTCGTCATGAAGAGGAGATCGCTTCAGGAGAAGAACAGGATCGAGAGGGCGGTTATCATGGAAGGCAAGCTGGTAGAGAGATACGAGGCGCTTACCGGTATCGAATCCACACTGCTGCCATCGGTCAAGGAGTTCGGTATGACACTGCCACCGGTGGCTGCCCAATACGTGACCAACATCAACGCAGCCGAGAAGGCAGAGGAGCTTCTCAAGACCCCATCCCTCCCCGCACCTGTGGAAAAAGAGGAGGCACCGGCACCCGAGCCCACACAGGAGGCCGTACCCGCTCCGGTCCCTGAAACCGCTCCGGCACCCGCACCTGCTGCTCCCAAGGTGCAGAGATCCGTACGCAGGAGAAGGACCAAAAAGGAGGAGCCGAAAGCACCAGGAGCAATACCCTCGCCCGAAGAGCTTACCGCAACAGCAGCTCTCCCGGGAGGCGCGGCCCCTGAAAGTGAGGCTGCACCGGCCCAGCCGACCATGACGAGCTGTAACCTCTGTGGCTCATCCATCGAGGTGCCTCCCGGCGCAACATCCGCCGAGTGTCCGCTCTGCGGAGAGAAAAAGATCCTGTGATGGGTTGAAAGGAATTGTGACGGCCCCGGCTTCGGTCGGGGCTTTTTTTTTAATTTAAGAGCTAAGCTACATCCAATTTTAAATTAAAAATCTGACGAATCTCTGATTCGTCAAAGATTTGAATGTTTAAGAGGTGATCATATTTCAGCCTAACATTCATATGAAACGTTTTAATTTAAGAGCTAAGCAATGTACAAGCCTAAATTAAAAACCCAGCACAATAGGCCATAGTAGTTTTTCACTATTGTGCGGGGCTATGAAAACCAAGTGTATAGGTATAGTTCAGGTTTTCATACCACCGGGAGAATCTACGATTCTCCAACGGTTTTCCTGCTTAAGAGATCAGCTACATCCCAACCTAACAGGAAATCTCAGCCAAGAGCTAAGCTATATCCAATTTTAAATTAAAAATCTCATCAATGGCAGGTAACCGACCCCATTTTACACCATAATCATAGAGCGGTTATTTCCATTCAATATTTCTGTCAACATCACCACCTATCTGGAAAGCTTTTTTATAGATTACAGGGCATTATAGTGGTGTTTTTGGAGGAGATATAAATGTCCAGGATATCCATGTCAGGTAGGATTCTCCTTATCATGAGCATCCTCTCCATAATTGGTCTGTCATCCATTTTCTCGATCGATAGTGAAGCGGTTACAGGGGACGGAATGCCCATGCTGGTCAAGGACCATACGCTAAAGACGGCTTTCACGGGGGAGCCGTTCACCTTTACCTCCGAGCTCTACGATGAGGATGGTATTGACCAGGCCACGGTGGAGTACTGGTTCGGACAGGAGGTTTCCGTGAATAAATCCATGGCCAATTCGGGCGATAATTGGACCTGGTCGATCATCATACCTCATACCAGCAACAATTTAAATTACGAGTTCCATTTCAAGGACACACTAGGCATCTGGAACGATACCATGTGGAGATCCATACCGGTGATCGACGCCATACCGCCGGTCCTTGATGAGGATCTCACCCCCAATACTGCCTCAACCGGGGACGAATTCATATTCTCGATCGAGGTATCCGATAACGTGGGCCTGGAGGCGGTCTTTCTGGAATACTGGTTTGGAGAGGAAGACCATACGAATATCTCAATTGCCGAGGGAGACGAATATTCATACACATTGGACATTCCCGATGATTCCCTGGTGACGCTGCATTATTTTGTGGGAGCCATCGATACATCCGACCTTGTATCCATCTCCGATATCTCGGATGTCACCATCTCGGATGATGATCCACCCACCATTGTTGGCGATATATCCATGCCGGGGATCGTCAGCTGCGGGTGTAAATTCAATGTATCCGCCGTGATCAGGGACAATATCGAACTTACAGAGGTCAGGATGGAATACTGGTTCACCGGGGGAACGAAGCAGGAGATCACTATGGAGGACGAAGGTCCATATTACAAATGCATGATCGAGATCACTGCCGACTGCACCTCGGACCTGGAGTTCGAGGTGATTGCGATCGATAGCAGCGGGAACGTGTTCAGGTCATCCACGGAATACGTCGATATCGAGGACAGAACACCCCCGGTGATCGAGCCCATATCCGATGTATACGTGAACGTCTCGGAACCCTTCACCATCACCATCGTGGCCACTGACAATATCGGGATAGATTCCGTGAAATGGTCCGATTCACCCATTGGATCTGACAATCTGGTGCTATCGGGTTCGGTGGAGGAGGAGGGCGTCTACCTTATTACGGTCACCGTCACCGACGAGGCGAAGAATGAAGAGACGGAGACATTCAACCTCTACGTTCGCGCCATTAAAGAGGAAGATATCACCGAGAGTGATTCCATGGGGGGGATCATCGCGATAGCTGTGATCGTGGTCCTCCTGATATTAGCGGTGATCGGGGTCGTTGGTTTCCTGATATACAAGAAGAAGAAGGATAACGAAGTCCCCGAGGATGAGGAGAAGGAAGAGGAGGAGGAACCCTTCAGGAAGGAGATAATAAAATACGAGGACTACTCCGATGTACCAATGAGCGTTGATGAGGCGCATACGGCCGAGCATAAAGAACACAAGGACCTGTTGTATAATGACCTGTACGGAACCAAGGAGATCGAGGAGCCGGTACAGGAGCCCAACGGTCCCGATGTCCCCGAAGGGGATCAGAAACAAGTAGAGCCTGAACAGGAGACACCCCAAACACCTGCGCAGGATGCACCGAAACGAGACCCTCCGAAAGCACCCGATACACCACCTCAACCAGCTGATGACAAAGGGACACATACACCACCTTCTCCCGCCCCTCAGAAAGCACCCGCTCCACCCCCTCAGCCGACTGCAGATGAAGGGGGACCGACACCACCTTCTCCCGCCCCATGATGAGGGCGAGATCCTATCAGAGGTCCCTGTGATCATCGGGGAAGTTTACCGCTTTCTGTATCATCAAGGCTTTTCCCGTGCTGGCTACATCGTGTACCCTGACTATCGAGGCGCCGTTCTGAACGCCGATCAGTGCCGAAGCCAGGGATCCCTCCAGACGATCCTCAACCTCCAGTCCCAATACCTTGCCGATAAAGGATTTCCTGGAAGGCCCCAGTAGAATGGGACAGCCGATATCCTTGAATCTGGATAACTCCCTGATGATCAAGAGGTTGTCCCATACCCTCTTTCCGAAACCTATCCCCGGATCGATCCATATCCTGCCCCGGTCCATCCCGAGCGTTGTGAGGTGTTCGACCCTCTGTTGAAAAAAGTGATGGACCTCATCCACAACGTCATCGTAATGTGGTTTCACTTGCATGTTACCGGGGTCACCTTTCATATGCATTACCACAACAGTTGCCCCTGATCCTATCGCCAGTTCCTCCATCCCCTCACCCAGCAGGCCGTTCACATCGTTTATCATCGAGGCACCGCAGGATAGTGCCTTTTCCGCTACCTCGACATGCCGGGTATCTATTGAGATCGGGATGTCCAATTTCCCTGCCAGGCTCTCGACCACGGGTATCGTCCTCCCGAGCTCATCCTCGATCGGGACCGGATCGGCGAACGGACGTGTGGATTCCCCACCAATATCAATTATATCAGCACCTTCCCTGGCCATCTGGAAACCGCGCTCCACGGCGAGGTCCAATCCATTGTACTCACCACCATCCGAGAAGGAATCCGGGGTGACGTTCAAAATGCCCATGATCAATGGGGGCTCCAGTTCAGAGAAATATGATCGGTCAGGAGAGCGGGCGATCCTCCTCAAGGGTTCCATCGAGATATCCAGTTTCTCACTTCTCATCATCCTCACTCTTGCTTGTCCTCAATGGACACTTTGGATTGATACATGCATTGTAAGGCGGTTTACCACGCCTGTAGAAAGTGACTATAGGGGATTTGCAGGTCGAACAGCTCTCTTTGGTGAAGGCTATCTTCCCCCTTTGAGGAAGTGGATAGCTCCGGGAGCAGTTCGGATGCATTGAACATCTGACGTATCTCTTGCCCCGCATGGACCTGGTCACCAGTAGATCATTGTTGCACCTTGGACAGGTCCCGACAATATCCTGGATCATCAGGGCTGATGATATCTCCCGTCCTATGGCCTTCTTCTCCTTCTCCATAACCTCCAACACACTTTTCAGCATCTCCCTGGATTCCTTCAGTACCTCCTCCTGGGAGAGATCTCCCCTTGAGATCCGTTCCATATCCTCATCCAACTTCGATGTCAGATCGGGTTCGCAGATAAGTGAGGCGTGGTTTTCCAGGGCGAGGATCAATGCCTCCCCCGAAAGTGTGGGTCTCGGAGGGGCATCATCTATGTACCTCCGGTCGTAGAGTTTCTGGATTATCTCGTGCCTGGTGGATTTTGTACCCAGCCCGAGCCTCTCCATCTCCTGGATAAGACCGCCCTGGCTGAACCTCTTGGGGGGTTTGGTCTCTTTCGCCTCAAGTCGAATATCCTTTACATCCACCAAGGACCCTTCAACCAACTCCGGAAGGATGGACTCCTTGACCCTGGAGAAGGTGTATACCGACCTCCAGCCGGGGTATATCATCCTGATACCGGAGACCTTGAAAACCTCCCCGCCAACATCGAGCTTCACGCTCTTTATCATCTTTCTCGAGGGGTCCATCAACGTCGCAAGGAACCTTCTGACCACCAGATCGTATAGCCTGTACTTCTCGGGTCCGATCTGATCCTTTGTAATATAGGCGGTGGGATAGATCGGGGGATGGTCCGTGGTCTCCTTCTTGCCGCGGGTGGGCGTGATACTGGCCCCGTTCAGGATCGAATCCGCCGAGACCCTGTAAGGGCCCTGTGCAAGCGCCTGAACGGTCTTTCGAATATCCAATCCCCTGGGATATACCGTGTTGTCCGTCCTTGGATAGGATATGAAACCTTTGGTGTACAGGTCCTCCGCTATGGACATTGCCCTGGACACGGACATCCCCATGGAGTTCGCTGCCTTGATGAACTCCGTTGTGTTGAATGGAGTGGGAGGTTTATCCACTTTCTCCTTTTGGGATACCTTGATGACCTTCGCCTGGCCGACGTTTTCGACCCTGGTATAGATCGTCTTCGCCTTCTCACCGTCGAATATATCACCCGCGGAGTGGCTACCAGGGAATCCCATACCCTCCTTCTCGAATTCACCTTCGATATTCCAGTAGGGTCTGGGTTTGAAGGATTTTATCTCTTTTTCCTTGTTCACGATCAAAGCCAATGTAGGGCTCTGTACGCGGCCAACCGATAGAAAGTCATGGCCGAGCCTATTCGATGCAAGGGATATGAAACGTGTGAGGGTGGCCCCCCAGATGAGGTCCATAACCTGTCTGGTCTCGGCTGCGCTTGCCAGGGCCTCATCGACTTTCACCAGCCGGTGGAATGCATCGGTAACATCGGAGGGGGTCAGGGAGGAGAACCTGGCCCTGTGGGCATCCTTGATCATCTCCTTCCCTGCCGCATACTCCACGGCCTCCGCCCCGATCAGCTCCCCTTCCCGATCGTAGTCGGTTGCAACGTATATGCTGGAGGATTCCTTGGCAAGCGATCTCAGGATCGAGCCGATGGACCTCTCGGAAAGCACCTTGATGGGTTCGAGATCTACCAGGTCTGCTGGATTTATGCTTGTCCAGCTGTTGTACTTCCTGGGGAAATCCAGATTCATGATGTGTCCCCGCAGCCCGATGGTACAGGCTTCCTCCCCCTCCCAGTCGAATCTGTATACGGAAACCCTGCCCTTCTTCTCCGTTTTCGCCCTATCGCCACTGAGTATACCCGATATTCTCTTCGCTGCGTTATCTTTCTCACAGATGATCAGACGCATGGGTTCACCGTAGGAGGCTGGGATTACGACGCTTATTATTAAAACATTTGTACAGGGGACAACCGCGTCATTATCTCCGGTCAGAGGTCATCGTAGATATCAAGGATCTGTGATATCCTCCTCAATCTGATCAACCTGGGATGATCGGGAATGAAAGGATCGTAAAGACGCTTTATATGGGGTCTGGGGATGTATATGGCTTTGATCCCGGCCTCCAATGCCGGTTTAATATCGTTCATATAGGAGTTGCCTACCATGTAGCACCTATCGGGGTCCCTCCCCCGGCAGATCCGTTCGAAGACCTCGGGTGTCTTCCTCCTTACCATGTGTACATGCCTCTCATCGAACCATCTTGTGATCCCAAGGCGGTTCAGCTTCCT
>JAUVLN010000037.1 GCA_030600725.1 Thermoplasmatota archaeon
CCCGTGCGGAACTTGATAATTACCGGGAACAGCTGAACGAATACAGAACACAGCTTGAGGATCAGAGGTCAAAGATCGAGGCGGAAAGATCAGAACTTGAGGTCCTGTCAAAAGAGAACGATGAGAAGTTATCAAAGATCAAGGAACTTACATCCGATATGGAGAACAGGGGATCGGAAATTAAAGAAAGAACCGACAAAATGGATGAGAATGAGGCAGATATCGAGAGAAGAAATCAGGAGCTGGATGAGGCGCAGAACCACCTACAGGCGAGCGTATCATCATTCAAGGAAGAGGTGCAGGTGACCAAGGAGGAGTTGGAAAGGCAAGAGAAGGAGCTCTCGGAACGAGATAAGGCACTGGTAAAAAGATCATCAGAATTTGAAAAGGAACACCTGGAGAGGAAGGAAGTTATCGATAATAGGACAATTGAGTTGGAATCACTGAAATCAGATCTGGAAGAGAGGGAAAAGAGCATAAAGACCCTTGGATCAGAGGCCAAAAAAACAGTATCATCAAAGAAAAGGGAGCTCTCAAAGCTCAGGAAGGATATTGAAAATAGGGATGCAGAAATGCTGAAGAGGGAGAAGGATCTGATCAAGAAAGAAAAAGACCTTGGCGATCTCAAGATCCAGCTCAGGGAGAAACTGGGTGGGATAAAAGAGGAGATCGATAGGACATCCCGGATGAAGGCGATGACTCAGAGGATATCCCGGCTGGAGACCTCACTGAATGAGAGGGAGATACGGGTAGACGATCTGGAGAGATCGATACAGGAAGGTGCAGAGGTCCCGGATATACTTCGTCAGACAATAGAGATGAAGAGGGTCCATATACTGGAGGGAAGGGCGCAGCTGGAAGGGTACCGAATGCAGCTGGACGAGCACGGAAAGTCCCTTGATAAGAGATCCAGGGAGATGGCAAAGAGGTTCGATGAGGCGCTTGAAAAGGAGAAACTGGTAGAGCAGTTGGAGGAGATGAGGGGGCAGTTGAAGACGAGGAACGATCACATAGAGACCTTTGAAAAGAGGCTGGAAGCACTTGGATCACGAGAAAGTGATGCTGCGGAACAGGTTCCCCGGAATATGGAGGAGAGGGCACAGCAGATGGAGGATTACGGGGACAGCTGGAAAAGTACAGGCAGCAGCTGGAGAATACCTCAAAGCAGATGACGGAGAAGGGAGATTCCATAAAGAAGAGGGAGAAACTGGTTTCCGGGAAGGAAAAGGCCATATCAAAAAGGGAGGGGAAACTTGTAGACCTTGATGAATACAAAGCATCACTGGATAAGAGGGCGAGAGAGATAGAGGCCGGATCAAAAGAGCTGAAAGAGTTAAGGGCCGTACTTGATACCTCGGAAACGGCACTGGAAAATGAAAGGGGAAAAGTGGGATCACTTCGTGAGGATCTGAGGGGAAAAATAGAGTCATTCGGAAAGAAGGAAGAGCAGATCTACAAAGATAATAACAGTAAGGTAGATGAGCTGGATAACTACAAGATAGAGCTGGATAAGAGGGCCGCCGATCTGGAGGAGAAGGGGGAGGAGATGGAGAAGCGTTCAAAGGATATAGTAGAAAACCAACAAGAATCAGAGGAGATAGGGTCCCTTAGATCCTCTCTGGCAGAAAAGGAGGAGAGGATAAAGAAGTTGACCTGTGCCGTTGAGGCACTTAAACAGAGGGCTGAAGGGAAGGAACAGGAGGCCCACTCACCATCCGAGAAGGATGATCGGACAACATCCCGGGCGGTTGAAAAACCAGTGGAAAATAATGCGAAGAGGGGACCCAGAAGGAAGAGGACCATAAAGAGGACAGTGAAAGAGGAGAATGCCGAGATATACAGCTGTCCGCACTGTTCCAGGAAGATCACGAATGAGCAGCTGGATAGCGGAAAATGCCCTTTCTGCGAGGGAGTTTTCAGGGTGGAATCAGAGGAGATAACACTTCAAATATTCCAATGTCCCAAATGCGGCAGGAACCTCACCGAGGAGGTTGCCGCCAAGGGTAAATGTCCATACTGTTCGATAGAGTTCTCCATGATATGATCATAGTCGGTAGATTATTTCCAGGTTGGAGAGCCTGACCATTCCGTTTTCCTGTGATAGGGCGGTCAATGGTATTATTACGGTATCCCCATCGTCGGAGTGTTCGGCCATGTAATCCCTGATCTCATCAGTCAGGTCAATTTCAACCTGATAGTCCATGAACCCATCCTCCGAGAACTCAAATTTCCCGTCCCCGCCGAGATCGAGCCTGAACCCGGTGGGATAGTAATAACAGTCGAAAACGACCGCGTATCCGGTGTTCACCGAGGTCACGACGATATCCTCCCGACCATCTCCGTCGAAATCCGCAGTGTCGATCATGTAGGGCCCCGATCCGATGCTGTAATCGCGGACATGTTTGAATCCTGTTCCCTGCATGTTCCTCAGGAACGTAAGATCGTTGCTGAGGGAATTGGTGACTATGATATCGTACCAACCGTCCTGGTCGTAATCTATGTAATTCACAAAAAGCGGTTTGAACCCGACCGTGATATCCTCCAGCTTGGTGAGAACGCCTTCACCGTCGTTTATCAGTACCGTAACGGTATCATCCCTGGAGTTGGATGAGACAAGGTCGAGAATGCCGTCCCCGTTCACGTCGAATATGGCTGCGGATGTGGGCTCTTTACCCACCTTGTAGTTCACGATATCATTGAAGTTGAAATTCCCGTCATTCAGCAGTATGGATATGGTATCAGTTGGGTCCAGATCATCCCCCCTGTTGACCGTAATGAGGTCATAATGACCGTCCCCGTTCATATCCTCCATGAGCGCATCATAGGGCATGTGCTCGCCAAGGTCCACCGTGAAATAGTCGTTGAAGGTGGTGTTGTCAAGGATAGATGTCCCGTCGTTGAACATGATAGTCGTCGTGTTCTGGAAATAGTTGGATGTATACAGATCGATGTAGCCGTCGTGGTTGATATCCTTGGCCCTCAGGCTGAAGGGGTAACCGCCTATGTCGAACCAGTGTCTCTCGGTGGTGAAGCCCCCTTTCTTATCCGATTCCAGTATGACGATCCTGAAATTCGCCTCGTCCGCCGATGCACCGTCAATATGCCCGTCGTTGTTGAAATCGGCAAGGATGACCGCATACGGTTCCAGGCCGATCGGATATTCTTTATTCGGTGAGAACCCCCCTACGCCATCGTTTCTAAGCACGGATACGGTGGAACCGAAATAGTTGGCAGTTGCTATCTCGGGAGCACCATCGCCGTTGAGGTCATAGGCGAATACCCCCCTGGGACTGTTTCCCGTTCTGAATTGCCTGTAAGTGCCGAATACACCCCGGTTGAGGTTAATAAGCACGGAGACCGTACCGTTGCTACCCGCAACCTGCGTCTTTGACCTTCGGTCGGATGTTATCACATCAAGGTCACCGTCGCCATCGAAGTCGAAAAGCTCGAAAGAGGATGGGCTCATTCCTATGTAGTACATCGTGTAATCGCCGAAATAGCCGTCTGCCTTACCGGGGAAAACCATGATCGAATCCGCGGATTTGGACAACACCACCATATCCAAACGGCCGTCCCCGTCAAGGTCCGAAAGGATCTGGGAGATGGGGTCATATGCCTTCAACATCTCGCAATCCAATTCGCTCTGGTCACCTCGCAGGTAATCGCCGTTCCCGTCGCTGAGGATGTAGGATACCTCGTTGTATCCCCAGTTGGTCATGGAGATGTCGGGTCTTCCGTCCTGGTTGATATCGCCGATGTCAATGGCCAGTACGCCTTTCTGTGTCTTTAGATCCTTTACATATCTGGTGAAATTTCCGTTGCCGTTGTTCCTCCATATCGATACGGTATGGTACCAGGAGAGGTATCTGTTCTTATCGGTATCGAATATTTTCTGGTCCATGTCCCCGGAGTTGGCAACGATCAGATCGTCCATGGAATCCCCGTCCATATCATAAACCTCCACGGTCTGGGGGTTCTTCTCGGTGGGGAGTTCAAAGTAAGGCTTGAAATAACCCTCACCGTCGTTCTCGAAGAAGGAGATGGAGTCATCGGTAAGGGAGGAGACGCCGATGTCAAGATCGCCATCTCCCTCGATATCGATATATACAATATCCGTGGGGATCCTACCAACGTTGATCGGTTCCATTCGGGATCTCAGCTTGCCGTGTCCGTCGTTATGGAATATCCTGAGATCATGTGAATCCTCGGAGATCACCGCAGCGTCGGGAAATCCATCTCCCGATAGGTCATCCACCTCGACCTTGATGGGGCAATCACCGACGTTGATGGTCTGGACCTTTCTGAGGGAGTATTTTCCGATGTTGTCCATGACCATCATGTTGTTATCAACGTAGTTGATAACAACGACATCCGGATCAAGATCTCCGTCCAGGTCGCCGTATCCAAGGTCCGTTGGCGCCCTACCCGCCTCGAAACTGTTTCTTCCGGGAGGAAGGATACCCTCGATTTTCAGTGAGGATTTTAGTATCTTGGCATTGGAGGGCACCTCGATAAAAACATCGTCTCCATTGTAGGTGGCCTTCAAAAGCACCTCATCGCTCCCACCCATGAACCGCGTTATTATCCCGGTCTCTCCGACATAATCCCCTTCATCGAGTATGACCATGACAGTGAGATAGCCAAGGATGATAAGCATCAAGGCGACCAGTACGACCATCGCGATCTTCAGGGGGTTCTTATCGACAGCGTCCCCTTCCTCGGTCTCCTCTTTATGCTGGTACCTTCGTATTCGGCCGGTCGAGGGACGTTCGAATTCAGAATTCCGCGGCCCTCCTCCTACACGAGTGAACTGCCGCTCCCTGCCCCTCGGAGGATATCTCTCATTCATTTGATTACCCCTGATATATGGTTCCGGAGTGATGGTATAAGATCATCAGAACAGTTAATCAATCCTCACAGGTATTTATACTAACCTGTACACCTGTGGAAAGTGATCTGTTCACAATAGGGTCGCCGTAGGGCAGTAGAGGTGTCGCCATCCGTGGATAGGAGACCCTTAGCAAAATTTCAAGATCTCTGCCGGTAACCGATGGAAGGGATGTCTCTATCGCAAGAAGGGGGTCGTTGTTCTCCTCGGAGAGATGCGATAGGATCACTATCGACGTCCTGATCCCGATAACACGATCGAGAAAATCCCTGCACTGCTCGTTAGAAAGGTGCCCGTTATCATCCTTGATCCTCTCCTTCAAGGGCCTGGGATATCTACCTTTTTCAAGCATGGTCGGATCGTAGTTCGATTCTATGACCAGAAAATCGAGGTTGGTAAAACGATCGATCAGCTCCTGATCAACGTGTCCCAGGTCTGTTGCGATGCCCAATCTCTCGGCGTCGGTCTCAACAACGAATCCGAATGGCTCGATCGCATCGTGTGGCAGTGTGATCGGTGTTATCGACAGAGAGCCTATCTCGTACCTATCCCCGTCAACAATGTAAACGGTATCAAGTTCTCTATTCGCATCTATGTACCAGTGAACCGACTGGGATATGTAGATGGGACATGCGTACCTTCTTGCGAGAGGGAACACGGATCTGACGTGGTCAATATGTTCGTGGCTGATGAATATCCCGTCTATCGTGTCCGTCATCTTTTCGATATGTTCGATCATGTACCGGATGGGGAGTCCGGCATCTATCAGTATCGATGTCCTTCCATCCATGACCAGTGTGGAATTACCCTTGCTGGAGCTTCCGAGAACACAGAAGCGAAGAGATCCCTCCCCCATCAGGCATCCTCCTCCGGGAAATAATCGGATCCTTTGAAGTCAGAACCGGAGGTTATTGTGCGGATCTCATAGGGTTTGGGGAAAAATGCTCTGATATCCCTTTTTCTGTACCGGCTGTCCATAAGCACGATCAGGTTGTGTTCCTTTCCGGACCTCCGGAGGCAGTTGCCTATGGTCCCGAGAGCCGATTGAATGGCCGGAAGCCATACCGATATCACATATCCGAGATCGCTTGAACCCCTGGTCTCGAACTTTTTCCTGAAGTATTTCTTTTTCTGTTCGGATGCGGGTCCCGGAGGCGGGATGTGCATCCCGACAAGGATCGTTGTCTCTCCGGAGAGCTCACCGCTGTCCAGAGCTCTTGAGGTGGAACCCTTCTGCACGCAGAAAACGGCGGTCCTTTCGGTGTTCTTAACATCCTCGATAAAGCCCAATCTATCATCCTTGCCGGAACCCCTCACCTCGTTTACGGCAGGTTTTTCGAGGGCGTACAGGTCCATATGCTCGAGGACGTTTCCCATGATCTCATATGAGGGGAATATCACGAAGGTGCGTCCAGGGGTGTTATTTATCACACTCTTTAGATTCTCCCCGATCCTGCTGTATACCTCATCATTCCTATTCTTCAGGGACGTATCCATGTTCGTGAAGCAGCATATATGCGTTCTCCCGAGAACCTCTTTATCGATATACGATCTGCTGAGTACGTCGTCCATGTTGATCCCAAGCAGCTGAGCGAATATGTTATGCGGATAGAGGGAATCCCCTATGAAGAACGAGGGTCCGACGTGTGAGAGGACGTTCTCCACAACGTCATGCGGATCAAGAAGGCTAACGCGGATCATGAAACCATCCTCGTCCTCGGCGGCCATCCTTGCAAGGCCGGAGAACTGGCTTCTCCACAGGCTCAGGAACAGGTAGAGGTCATTGGCCTTTTTTCTGGAACCAACGGTGGAGAAAACACCCCCCCCGGACAGTATATTTCTAAGCCCTTTCAGGATATCCGCAAGTGATATGTCAAGGTCCAATTCCCTAAGGGCCTCACGATATAAAACGTTCAACTGAGATTTTTCGATCTGTTTTCCCACATCGATCTCGTTCATCATAATCTTGAGTGAATCGAACACGGCCTGGAGCGCCTTGACGTATATGTCATCAAGGCCGGGCAGGTCCCAATCCTTCGTGTACAGCTCCTCCCTTCTGACGTTGAAGGAGTATTCGTTCCAGACATGTTCGAGGAGTGAGAAGGGATCAAGGATGACAAGCAGGGTATCCTTTGGCCTTCTTCCCAGGATCTCAATGCTATTCTCCCAGCCATTATGGAAGATGAGCCCGAAATCGGAGATTACGATGTCCGCATCCGCTGCGGAATCGAAGAGGTATTTCGAAGGGCACATCCCCTTTTCGATCAGTTCATCGGTCTGTTCTCTGCTGGTGTTTCCACCGTCCTGTCCGATCCTTCTGAATGTCTCAAGATCGAAGTTCTTTAGATAGGGGCATTTATCGTAAACGAAATCTCCACCACAGTATATCGACAGTTCAGATACTCCAACATCGGTGTTGGCGGCAGGGCAGAACAGGTATTTCGTATCTATTCTGATGGATGATAGTGTGGTACCAACGCCCTCGTTGATGATCCCGTGTGACCATCTCATCTCATTTCTGGTCCCCAAAATGATGGGTTTCAGGTTATTCTTGATCGCCCCCTCGACTATGTCGAGTAGAAGGGACCTTGTAAGCGGCCCCCTTGGTGCAAGGGCAAGCATAACCCTGTTCCTGTCGATCGTGGAAAGGACATCCGCCGACATGCCCATGAATGATCTCTTTGAACCGTTCTCCCCGTAAGATGCCATCTACTCCACCGTAACAAGTACTACGGAGAATCGCCGGGCAATATATCCCCTTTTTTACACCCCGACCTGCGGAAAAAGGCTATCTGCATCATGGGTTAAATAGTTGTCCTCAAAGGATCGTTTTCCATCCCTTGAGGGATGGAAGATCGACGATTCGATCTCTACGGAATCCCCTCGATCTCGCGGAGTATGATGTTTCTATCTATCTCCCTTTTATAGAATATCCGGTCGGGAAGAAGGACCGATACATCCTCAACTCCCTCGCTCCTTCTCATCCTCTCGAGGAGGTCGTCCATCTCATGAAGGTCCTTTCCGAAATATCTGATCCATACGCCCCTGGGTTCCTGAAGGACCTGAATAATGTGGCAATCCTTTGCTATGTTCAGTAAGGATGAAAGGTACTTCTCAGTACCGGGTCCCTTTTTTACCCTGATGATGGCGGAGATGGGTGGAAATGGATCTATATCCCCTTCGTTCACAAGTGGGAGAACACGTAGTACGCCTTGATACGCAAGCTTCTCGATCAGCGGTGCGATCCTACTCTCCTCTATATCGGTCCTTTCGGACAGTTCCGTATACGATGCCCTACCATCCTCCACGATCTCCATCATCAGGTTGAGTTCATCGGTCGGGGGTATCTCGGGGATATCCTCATTGAGCCTGGGCACGAAATGTGCTGTTACGGTATGTGGTGAGGCTATCCTCTCCATGGCCCTGATCGCAGCCATCAGTGCTGCTCTGTCGTAGTGGACGATCTCGCATATCATGAAATCGTCGAGGTTTATGATGATGGAGGCGACCTGCACCATTTCCCTGACCCCTTTAATGATCCGGTCTCGATCCCTCATATTGAAATTCAGACGAACATACGTCGTATCATAATTGAAGATCCTTCTGTCTATGAAGCCGGAGAACCCATCTATTATCCCCTCTTTAACCATCAACCTGATCCTTCTATCCACGTTCCCGGCTGTGATACCTACAAGTGAGGAGATGGTTTCGGATGAATACCTCCCATCCCTGTGGAGGTGGGCGAGTATCTCCAGGTCCTTAACGTCCATTTCCTCCCTCGTTGAGTTATCTAACGGTCGTAAAATGATCTGATAGGTGCCGGATTTACAATGGACCTTTTACTATATCAATTATGTTTAAACGTTGGCGATAAGATCGAGGTGGATACATATTGATCATCGGTGTATGATCGAGATCCACCGGGTGGCTTTCAGAGTGGCAGATATCTCGATCTCTCCCATTCCGAGACGTGGGCCCTGTGATCCCGTACCTCCTTCTCCTTCATGGAGACCACGGCGTCGAATAGTTCCGATCCGAGCCATGAACGCAGTCGATCATCTTGCTTTGCGGCCTCAATGGCCTCGGCGAGGGTCGAGGGAAGCTGAACGATACCGGCATTCGTTCTATCGGCAAGGGTCATCTTGTTGGGGTCCTTTGATGTCGCAGGGGGTGGCTCTATCTTCCTCCTTATGCCGTCAAGTCCTGCCTTGATCATGACCGAGAACACCAGATATGGATTGGAGGAGCTATCGGAGTGCCTGATCTCGATATCACCCACCCTTCTGGAAGATACGGAGTTGGGGATCCTGATCATGGCGGTCCTGTTGCTTCCGCCCCAGGCGGCAAAGACAGGCGCCTCGAAATCTGGTATAAGCCGTTTATATGAGTTAACCGTGGGATTGGTGATAAGGCACATCGCCCTGGCATGTTCCAGAATCCCACCGATGTAGTATCTGGCCGTCTGGGATAGGCTTAGTTCATCTTCGGGGTCGGAGAAAACGGATCCGTTACTATCTTCTATCCATTGATGAACGTGCATCCCATTACCCAGATCGTTAGTGGTGAGTTTGGGCATGAATGAGACGTACATCCCGAACCTCTTTGCGGTAAGCCTTGCAAGCTGCTTGTAGAGCATTGAATGGTCAGCGCACAGGACCAGATCATTGATGTGCTTGAACTCTATCTCCACCTGCTCGGACCCCCCCTCGTGGTGATGGAACTTGATATCCATACCCGCATCAATGAGGTTCTTGCAGAACTCGTTGCGGAATCGGTCCGAGTGATCGTAAGGAACGGAGGCGAAGTATCCGTCGTGAATGCCAAGGGGATAGGATGGTTCGCCCTGTTTTTTCCTGTCGAGGGGGTCAACACCCTCGCGGAAAAGGTAGAACTCCAGCTCCGGCTGCAGGTGGGCACGTTGATAGCCCATCTTGACTATCTCATCGGATGCGCTCTTTGCGCAGTTCCTTGGATCCGAGGGAAAAGGTGCCGAACCATCGGCCCGGTAGGTGTCGGTTATCACCCTGGCTATCCTCTGAACCGATTCGCCGTAGGGCATTACAAGCAAGGATTCAGGGTCCGGTATTGCTCTCAGGTCCGAATTCTCCGCCTTGGCAAAGCCCACCGATGATCCGTCGAAGGTCATTCCTTCCTTCCACAGCCGACCATTGATGAAATCGGATGACGGACAGGTGAAGGATCGGATCCTTCCGGAGATATCGGTGAATTGACACTGTACCCATGTTATTCTCTCCTTGTCCAGAAGCGAGTTGGCTTTTTTGATCGACCTGATCCTTTCCACGACCATTTGATACCCTCCGGGCTTTCACGGAACAGCCTGCTCCCGATATAATATTACCGATATCGGAAAAGGGGCGGAATCAAGGGATATCACACGCTACTTGGAGACCAATCCTTTCCGGCAATTAGATAGGAAGGGCCGATATCTTCCGTCTCAACATCGATGAACCGTCCAAGTAGGGAACGATCTCCTTCGATAACGATCGTGGTATAGTTGATGTCCCTTGCCATCATCGTACCCTCCTTTCCCACCTTGGTAACCAGACAGGTCCTGTGTTTTCCGGATCGAGAATACAGGAGATCCTGTGTGATGATCTTATGGACCGCTGTCATCTCCCTCGATCTCTCCTTGATCATCCAACCCGGGAGATGCCCCTTCATCCTTGATGCGGCAGTTCCTTCCCTGGAGGAGAAACGGGTGATATTGAGGATATCCGGTTTCAGGATCTTCACGGCTTCCACGCTCTTCTGGAACTGCCCCTCGCTTTCGCCCGGGAATCCAACGATGATATCGGTGGAAAGGGTCGATCTGGGAAAGCGGGACCGAATGAGATGGATGAATTCAATGTACTGCTTGAACGAGTATCTCCTGTTCATCGATCCAAGGACCTCATCGGATCCCGACTGTAGCGGAATATGGAAGAACCTGAATATATGTGGATCTTCGAAGGCCTGGATTAGATCTTCCCTGACCTCTATCCCGGTATCGGGGTTCATCATACCCACCCGTATCCTGTAGTCTCCCTTGACCCTCATGTTGATACCGGAGAGAAGGGTGCCGATATCGTCTACATACCCATTCTCGTCGGTATGGCGATAGGAGGCTGAATCCTGGGATGTCAGCAACACCTCTGATCTCCCGTCAATGAGTCCTCTTGAGATCATCTCCTCGATACAGGAAGGTGGATAGGATATCAATCCACCCCTGGCATAACGGGTGACACAGTAGGTACAATTCCCTCTGCATCCGGTGGATATGGGAACGATATTGTAGATCCTATTCGATGGTGGAAGGGTGGTAGATCGATATATGGGAACGTTCATAAGATCCCATCCAAGCGACTTGCCCAACCTGGGGAGCCCCATTGTATCCAGAACGACAGCATCGGGGTATCTTCTACGGATCTCCTCCCTTTTCAAAGATGCAAGGCACCCCCCTATTATGACGCCTTTACCATCCCCTGTTGCTCTTTCGATCCTGTTCCACATCTTCCTCTCGGTGGTCTCTATGACCGCGCATGTGAAT
>JAUVLN010000153.1 GCA_030600725.1 Thermoplasmatota archaeon
ACTGACCCCATATGTAGATGCCTGTCGAATTTTACACAATTGTGCCGGTTGAAAAATACCCAAAAACGCCAACTGAATTTTTAAATTAAAAAAGCCCCGGTCTCCCGGGGCCCACATCTCATATTCGTTCCCTGTTTCAGAGGTTCACCATCTCACCGCAGAGTGGACACTCCCCGGAGGTCTGACCAGCAACCATGCTGAACTCGGAGCCGCAGAGCGAACAGGTAACGGATGTCCCCACATCCAAGGGCGGTGTGGGTACGGGCATATCCGGCTCCGGCATGGGAGGCTCGGGTACATCCTGCTGGGGAACCTCATCTGCGGGAAGGGGTACCTCCATATCCTGAAGATCGGGTTTCTCCTCCTGGGGAGGCTGGACCTCATCCTTCGTCTCATCAGGCGAGGGTAGAAGATCATCGGATGGCGGCGTTTCCACCACGAACTCCGAAGCCTGGCTTATCACCGAGGGCAAGGCCCACTGTACGGCCTCAACCGCTGGAAGATCGTTTGTGGGTACTCCCGTTAGAACCTCGAACCTTTTGATATTCCTCCTGTTCCTGCGCAGGTTCCTCCGGGCGGTAAACCTCTCCCGGTCCGTCTTCTGTTTCATGCCGATTATGACACCGATCACGACCAGAACCATAATTATTCCAAGGATTACAACGAGCATCACGGCAAAAGGAAGCGTTGTCCTGTCATCCACATCCCACACATCAGGATCAAGGGGCGACGCATCCAGTTTGTCGCTAACACCGTCACCATCCGTATCCCAGTTCTTGTAATCTGTCTCATTCCCGTCATAAAGATTGTTCCGATTGGTATCCTCCTCCAGGTCAAGGAGGCCGTCGTTATCATCATCCTCGTCGATCAGATCCGGGATCCCATCGCCGTCCGTATCCACAACTGTTGTATCGGTTACCACGTAGATATCCACGGAGATCGACACGTCGGAAACACCATCGTTGACGTGAAGTGATATCTTGTGGTTGTTCTGGGATAGCTTGACCTTCACCACATCCTCCGTTCCCAGGTACCCATCCTTATCGCTATACCAGAGATAT
This sequence comes from Thermoplasmatota archaeon, assembly GCA_030600725.1. Lineage (GTDB taxonomy): Archaea > Thermoplasmatota > Penumbrarchaeia > Penumbrarchaeales > Penumbrarchaeaceae > JAGLEG01. Next base: position 1,062 of record JAUVLN010000153.1, read on the forward strand.
GCTAGATCATCACCATCAGTATCTATGCTCTTCGAACCATCAAGTACTATAAACGTTGATTCGAGATAGTAATTATAGGCTATGGGATTGGAGATTATCGGAACAGGATCGTGGTTCCTCGGTTCAGGAAGAACGATTATGGAGATGTCCTCGGAGTAGGTGTATCCGTTTCCGGCCACATCCTTTGCCCTCCATCTTATGTAATTGAAGGTGTCCCTCTCGAAGAAGATCATGGGTGTCTCCACATATTGGCTGGCGAAGGAACCGGTTACATCCATCCTCTCCCATGGTCCGTAATTGGACACACCGTTGAATGAGATCGAATACTCGATCGTCGCAGCATCGACACCTGACCCTTTACCATCCTCAAGCGTTATCCCAAGGGCTACATAGTTGCCGTCAATAGCTTCTGCCGGGAGAGGCTCCTTGTATGTAAGGGGCTGGGTGTCCACCTGTACCTGGAAGGGGTCCGAGATCACATAACCGTTTCCTGCAACGTCCTTTGCCCTCCACTTGACATAGTTGTTTTCACCCTCACGGAAGTTCAGAAAGAGCCTCACCTTCAACTGTTCGCTGTCCCTACGGATATTTGTGGGTTCCCATGCAGAATAGGTGCGGCCTCCATCGTAGGAGATCGCATACTCAACGGTCTTTCCCTTGACACCTGATCCATCCAGATCATACAGATATATCTCATAGTTCACATTTTTGGCATTCACCCAGGAACCGGGGGTCGGATTCGGCAGGCCGAATATCGGCACATCCACATCGTAGTATACCGAGACAGCCGATGCGGGACCGTAGTTCAGGGCCTCATCGATGGCCCATACATAGATCGTGTTCCATCCTTCCTCGAGGCCATCGTAAACAAACCAGTTCTTTTCGACGAGGAAACCATCGCTCGTTCCACCCCCGTCATGGGTATTGTACAAATAACCGATCACGTTGGATGAATCGTCGTAGGATGGGAACCAGGTAACCCACACCTGGGGATCGTCATCATATCCCATCAACGGATCGATGTCGGAATCCGCCTTTACCTCCAGCTGGTCAGGTGCTTCGGGAAAGTCCGTATCAACGCTGACGAAGATATAGGGGCTGCCGGACATATCCTCCGCCGTACCCTCCAGGTCGATAATGGAGAATGTGAATGTCTCCACTCCGGAGAGCTGTCTGGTCATTGTTCTGAACAATATCTCCTGTCCGGAATTCGTCTGGTTAAGGAAGATCGTTCCGTAACTGTCGATCATGAGTACGGAGAAATATCCATCGGGTGGTGATATCTCGGTTCCCTGATATACCACCTTCAATCCCGTAAGCTCCAGATGTTCTCCGGGCTGTACGAATGAACCCTTGGTCAACTCGCCATTGAGGGAACCGATTACCCGAAGGGTTCCGGAGAACTCCAGATCCGCCTCAACCTTGATCATCCCACCGCCGAAGAAGTGGGATTCCATGGATTTGCCGCCATGGACATCAAATGATACGTTAATAGGAGCCTCGCTGAACAGGGTCGGGCTGAAGGTCACATTCATGTAGACCTTCATACCGTAATTCCCATCTCCCATGACGGAGAAGGTTGAGAGCTCCACATAATCGTTAAAATCACCACTCTCCGTGAAATCCTTTGAGATCTTGTCCCAGGCGTAATCGACTGAATAATCTTTAAGATCTTCCGAAAATTGGAAGCCAAAATTGATCATCTCGATATCCGAAACATCCCATGTATCGATGATATATCCCTCGAAATGACAGACCTTACCGGCACCGATAATATTATTTTCCTGACCCTCCAATTCCTTCAATTCAAAGGATTCGATCCTCAAAGTAGAGATGATGGGATAGAGGATATATGCAATACCTGCCTTGCTTGGTTTCTCCTCCCCTGAACCCATGGGATTTCCGAAGATCATCTCCAGATCACCCACACCATCTAGGTTACACACGATGGTGTTCTCGAAGTATGAAGCACCGAAATCAAGTCCGCTCGAGGGGCCCGTTATCGTACCAAGTGGTTGCTCCATCCTGAGGTAATATGTTGACTCCCCCCTATCCTCAACATCGGCGATGGTTGAGGAGTAGAAGATGTAATACGTGCCCTTTCCTCCGGAGTGACCGTAGGATGATGATAAGAGAAGGTCATCCCTTCCATCCCCGTCGAGATCGCCTATCATTGTGACCCCCAGATCAAAGCCGGAATATGCACCACGGATAATGAAATCCGCATCTATGAGATAATATCGGCCGAAGGACATCTGGTTCTCTCCGTAAAATATGAAGATCCCACCGGTCCTGTCGTGGAAACAGTTAGGTGCGGTTACTATGAGATCGTTCAGGCCATCACCGTTAACATCCGCGCACTCCACCTTGCTCAGCATGTAATCCTCGTAACCCTGGATCGAGACCCTAGGCAGCACCATCAGGTCCATGGATTCCTTGATAATTGTCCCTCCGAATACTATATCCACCTGTCCGGAGTTCTCGCTGTCCCGCCACAGGTAGGCCGATCCGATAAGCACATCAATGAAACCATCGTTGTTGACATCGCCCACGTTCACATCGGTGATTCCCACGCCATTCCATCCTACCCCATCGTGCCAGTGCATCTCGGAGTTGTAGATGACATGGTCGTACTCATCTTCTCCGACCCTGTACCTCTCGTCGAATGCGAGTGACCCATCCCAGATGTAGACCTTGCCCTCATGGTAATCCCTAAAATAGAAAGGATCAAAACCCCTGTGGAAATCGGAGATGATGATCTCATCCATGCCGTCCTGGTTCATATCTCCCAGCTCAAGGTTCCATCCCAGTATATGGTCCTTATCCTCCGCCTGGAATGTTACGTCCGCGTTAAGCGTGGTCATGAATGGGCTCCATCCGGATGAGCCAAGGAATAGATATACTTCGGGTACTGCAGCCATACTGCCTCCCGTGAAGGTATCCTCATTTGCCCATCCGCCTGCGAGGATGTCAAGCAATCCATCCCCATCGACATCACCCACGGCGATATCCATTCCAAGTTTATTTCCAGGAAGGAAGGAATCGATCAGGACATCCACATCCCTTCCGCCGAGGGACCTCTCCTTCCCGCCGCCATAGTAGATGAATATACCGCCTTTCGATTGATTGTATCCGGGCGATCCCACGATAACATCGTCAAGGCCGTCCCTATTCAGATCGCCGGACTTGATACAGTAGCCGAACTTCTGACCCAGGTCATCGCCGATCAGGTACTGTTCAACAGGATCGCTCCCAAGATCGATCTCCTTCTCATAGTAACTCTCCTCATCCTCGTCACCGAATACCACCTGCATAAGTCCACCCTGCAAAAAGGGGACGGCAAGGAGAAACACCACGATCAGGGAGATCAGTATCTTCTTCTTCGCTCCATCTGTACGAATATTCAATCTCATATCCTACACCTCTATTATCTCATCTGAAAGATCCATTGGTAGGGATCAACCTACCTGTCATACAACCTTTCGACCCTTGGGTTTTTATAAATGGGTTGTGGGATGGATTTTTCATACTATATAATATAATCTTTTCTAAAAAATCTGCTCGGGATTGGCCAGAACCCTATAAACACCCTTCAACCGCTAATACGGCCATCCTTCAACCTCAACCTGATGCTGGCCCTCCTTGCGATCTCGCTGTCGTGGGTGACAACTATTATCGTCTTTCCCCCGTTCCGGTTCAGGTCCCTCATGATATTGATGATGTTTTGAGAGGTCTCCGAATCGAGTTCCCCGGTTGGTTCATCGGCCAGTATCACGGAAGGATCATTGGCCATGGATCGGGCTAGGGATACCCTCTGCTGTTCACCTCCTGATAACTGGGAAGGCAGATGTCCAAAACGATTTCTTAAACCTACGTCGGAGAGGAGTTCCTTTCCCCTTTTCATGGCATCCCATCTTGATAGGCCCGCCTCCCGCATTGGCACCATCACATTTTCCAAAGCTGTCAGGTTTTGCAGAAGGTAAAAACCCTGAAAGATAAAGCCGTAACCCCTCAATCTGAGTTTGGATAGGGATCTATCCGAAAGAGTGGATATATCCGTACCTCCCACGCGTACATATCCTTTGGTTGGTCTGTCAAGGGCCCCGATTATATTCAGTAGCGTTGTCTTGCCTGATCCCGATGGACCCATTATCGACATGAAATTACCCGATCTGATGGTCGATGATATCGATCTGAGGGCCTTTATCTCCTGTTTCCCCAGATGGTATATCTTGGATACATTTATCAGTTCGATATCCACCATATCGCGTTCCTCCGGATCCTATCACTTCTCAGTATGAGTTTCACACATAGGGGAAGTTGTTCCCCAATCATTAAGCTTTCTTGTCATTCCCTCATAAACCTCACCGGGTCGACAGAGACCGCCCTGTAGCCGGGGATCAGGGAGAATATTAGTGTGGTGACGATAAGGAAACATAAACATGACAGTATTATAGTGGGGGACATGTGGGTGAATTCCAGCTCAACTCCATATACGCCTCTCAGGTATATATCAAGATAATGCGAACCAACATATCCAGGGATCAATCCTATTACAGACCCCATTGTGGCGATGATCAGTGTTTCGGATAATATCCATCTGAAGATGGAGAACCTGGAGATACCCATCGCCCTCAGGATCCCGATCTCCTTTCTCCTCTCCTCCACACCTATCAGCATAACCGAGGAGAGGAAGAACAACCCGATCATAACGGTTGTTGCACCCACACCAATGGAAAAGGATTTCAGTATGAGGATCTCGTCCTCGATCCGGTAC
>JAUVLN010000284.1 GCA_030600725.1 Thermoplasmatota archaeon
TGTCTCCTTCGGACCGCTCAAGTTCAGGATCAACCTGACGGTAACCGACGGGCACTTCGAGGTGCCGCTCTCTGCCCAGTTCGAGATCTGGGTATGGCCCGATGATGACAACGATAACGACGGGCTTCCCGACATCAGGGAAAATTATTTCTTCGGGAACCTGGACCATGGCCCCGACGAGGATCATGACAATGACACATACAACAATCGGGTGGAGATAGGATTCCATTATGACAGCCCCCCTGATGTCGACCTTTTCACTCAATCTCCAGATCCCACCCACCCGCTAAGCACCCCCCTGAACTTCCCCTACTATCCGCCTCCACCACCACCAAATGATCAGGGTGAATTGGATGTCGAGACCTGGAAGATAGTATTGGCATTTGTCATCGGATTTTTCATTGTGACGGTCATTATCGGTTTGATCATGATCCTCAATGTCTCCAGGAAAAGGGAGCTGGAAGATGATGAGGACGCAGAGAAACACATCGCCGAGATGGAGAGAAGGCAGGCCGAGATATCCGGACTGTATGGCAGTAAGATGAGAGCCGGCGAGATCATAGGCCCCGACCAGTCAACCCTGGACGATCTGAAGATAGACCTTGGGGGTAGGGTATATCACACCGAGGGGTCCTCATCGCTCATCTCCTCTGGAGATGATCCTGGAGGGGACGAGGTTTCCGGTGGACCATTGTTCGATGATAGCGCCCCATCGCTTGAGTTGGGGGAGAGCCTGAACATTGAGGAATAAAGCTGACCTGGATAAAATGAACTAAAATAAGAATGAATTAAAACAAGGGTCGGGGGGACGGGGCCCCCCGACAGTTCCCATTATCTTCCGTCTACATGGAGAGGGCTGTTACCGGGCAAACGCCCACGCACGCACCGCAGTCCACACAGAGCGTGTCGTCAACTCCCACTTTACCGTCATCGCCCATGGCGAGGGCCTGCACGGGACAGGTGTCCACGCACTGTCCGCATCCGATACATGTATCCTTGTCGATCTTTACAACCATAATGTATGCCTCCTTTCGGGTCACCGCCCCGGGGCGACGACGATTATCCTTATCGAAAGGGCGTATTTAACGCTTCCTTCCCTCTAGGTCCCCCTAATTCGAGCCTTATCCGATCATCCATTGGCTGGTACCCACCGGGATAGAACCGGTCCCCCGAACTCGATACCTTTTTGGACCAATTCCCCCATATCACGACCCGATCCGTTTATGTCGCTGGCGAGGATGAAGACCCGCCGGAGGAAGGATGGCTATGGTCATAGAGGTCGAACCTGACGGGGATATGGAGCGTTTGGATACGCTCTCTCGGGACCTTCCAGCAAGGGATTCCCTCCAACCCTATCTGAGGGATGAGATATTTCCTCTTCTGGATATGGCGAGGTGGGTCGATCTCCTGATATCCTACCTTGATACGGGTCATGTCGTCTCGTTCTCCTCGATCGCCAGGTCGCTGGGGGAGCCGAGGGCGGCAAGGGCGGTAGGTGAGCTGGCAGCCTCTGGAGCCCTGAGAGGGCCCACACACAGGATCATATACGCCGATGGAAGGGTTCCGGACAGGAGCGTGATCGAACTGGGGGCCGAGCTGGAATTGGATGAAAGGGGAGGTTCATATCACATTTCGGATGATCTGACCCTCGAGGATATCAAGGTGGCATCCCCCCCATTCGAACAGCTTCGAAATATCCAGGCCTCGATGGATCATCTCCTGGTGGAGGAGCAGGGAAGACCCGCCTCATTATGTGGGATCGACATATCATCAAAGGATGATCTGAACGTCGTCTGTTTATCGGTCTCCGGCCTGGATGGGGATGACATCGAACATCACTGCAAGCAGGGATCACTGCCCATGCCGTATGTGTCAGGATATCTGTTCTACAGGGAGGGACCCCTGATACTGCCAGCATTGGATGAGGCCGTGAAGGAGGGGATGGTAAAAGAGGATACGCTGTTGGTGCTGGACGGGAACGGCATTCTCCATCCCAGGAGGTCGGGGATCGCATGTCAGGTCGGGGTTGCAGTGGACATGATGACCTGCGGTGTGGCAAAAAGGCTCCAGGTTGGAAAAGTGGAAGGGAATGAAAGGGAAACGGCGGGACATCGGATATCCGATGTGAGGGACGGAGATGACCTTCTTGGATTCGCGGTCAGAACCTCACGATCGAAGCCGGTGTACCTATCCAGAGGAAACAGGATGACGCTTGATCATGCCCTTGAATCCCTGCTGCCATCATGGCATCATAAGGTGCCTTTGCCAACGAGATCAGCTCATGAGAGAAGCAATGAGGTGAGGCGCGCCATATCAGAATCCCCATCTGGCGACCTTCAGGTCCCTCCTCTTGTGCTCCATGTAGCTGTAAACCGATGAATGTTCCGATCCCGAAAGGATCATATTGATGGCTTTCGAGGCGACCTTCATCCCCTCGATGTCCCCTATAATGCCCACGGTATTCCCCTTGATCGAGATGCTGCAGTCGGTGAGATCCTCGATCAGTTTTCTGGTCTTGCCCCCGCTCCCTATCATCCTTGACCTGACCTGCATCACCCTCTTTGGGGCCTTCCCAGCGAAGTGGCGGATGTCGAACTCCTCGTAGTATATCTCGTCCTGGAACAGTTTCACGGCCTTCTCGGGAGGAAAACCTCTTCCGATGGCCCGGATCACATCCCGCATGACGAAGGCCATGTAGGGGTCCTTTGACGTCTCGTCATGAAGGATAATGTCGCCGCTCCCGGAATCCACCTCGATCCTCGTGCCGGACCTCTCGGTGAGCATCCTGATGGTCCTGCCGTTGTGTCCGATGATCACGGCAACCCTGTCCTGAGGGACCTTGATATTGAATGTCATAAGCCTATCGGCGGGTAGATTTAACATTCCATATAAAAGGGTGTCCCCACCCTCACGATGCGGATCCGAAAGCGTAATGCCCCTCAAAACACCGTTTTGACCATCATCCGGGAGAGGATTCAAAATGCAGATATATATACAAGCGAATTCATTATAGGTAAACGATTGGATCGTGAGGGGGGATGGTACTCCCTCTTTTGACGGCTTGATCCGAAAAAGGACGACATTGAGATG
>JAUVLN010000165.1 GCA_030600725.1 Thermoplasmatota archaeon
CCTGCCCGTTGTCCTCCACCCCCCTGCAGATCATCCTCTCCCCCTCGATGCGGAGCTTCCAGGGATCCCCCGTCCATTTATCCCCCGGAGGGACCACGTCCGTATGGGCGAATATCCACAGCGGTGCCAACCCCTCCTCACTGCCCTTCACCTTCAGGAGGAGGTTCGGCCTCTCCCCGTCAGGCACCCTATCATCGGGTGCATTGAACCATCTCACCTCGTCGAAACCCCAATCCCCGACAAGCTCCAGTATCCTCTTCACCTTCTTCATCTCCCCATCCCCGCCGGATTGGGGTGCTATCGCCGGTATCGAGAATATGTCGGAGGCGAATTCTATCATCTCATCCCTTGAACCATCTATCCTTTTTAGAACACTATCAACGACGGACATGGTGCCTTCTCCCATTGGAGGAATGGGGACATCGATAAAATCTCTTGCCTATGGTCTCAGGACGGCCCAGACGGGCCTGTGGTCGGACGCCGCAGCCCCATCCTCTATCCCCGCCTCCACACACGACATTGTAGGAGAGAAGAGGATGTAATCGATATGCTCTTTGGGAAGGTCTATCCCCTCGGCGGGGAATGTGGGGGTGTCCAGGGGCGCATTTCTGCTCTCGGCGGCATACCATGCGCTGCTGAGGCCTGCAGAGGTCACGTTGCTGACGCTCCCCACATAGAACCCGCCACCGAAGAGCGTGCTGTTCATATACTCCATTATCGGGTCGTCCGGCTCGGTGTTGAAGTCCCCCCCCACGATCACCTCCCCATCCATCTTCATGATGATCTCGGAAAGCTGTGCTATCTGCACACCCCTGTCCTCCTCCGATAGCCCAATGTGGACCGAGATCAACGTCATCTCACGTCCGTTGATGGTTGCCTTGCAGGATACGGCAACCCTCTGTTCCTCCCGAGAATCCAGGAAGTGGACCTTCGGATCGCTCAACCTTGTACGGGAAAGTATCGAAACTCCGTAGACGCCCTCCTTCACCCCGGGCCCCCGGATGTAGTTCATATCGAGCCTCTCTGCGAGGAACTTGACAGGGTCAACGACCCCGGTATGCGGCCATATCCCCTCCGATTCCTGAAGGAATATAACGTCCGCATCTATCCGTTCTAGCTCCTCGTATGCCGGAACCAGGTCAACCCTTCCATCATTGGAGAAACCCTGATGGATATTGTAGGTGACGACCTTCAGGTCCCCGTCAAGGAGAACATCCCCCTCCTCGATATCGTAAAGGAAGAGCGACAGCCCCAGGGAGATGAATATCAGGCTTATGGTCAACGCACCGATGGTTATCCACTGTACCTTGAGCCTGCCCGAGACCCGCCCACCGGGATGGAGTTTCCCCGCCCCTTTCCCTGCAGCGGTCGCAGGTGAGCCCTTGCCCAGATGGAGCTCCTCCATGATCTTGGGCGAGGGCTCATCCATGTTCACCTTGGAGCATGAGAACCCTCCCAGGGCCAGAAGGAACATACCACATAACATCAGAAGCTGAAGCCGATCCTTGAGGAGGGTTCCCGTGGGGGCATGTGCCCAGTTCATGGACATGGTAAGTGCGATCACCAGCAGGAAAGCGATCGAGTTGGAGATGGTCATGGCACGTCCGAACACATGTGGTGTCCTTCTCCCCTTTTGCGCTCCCCCGAATCCCAGTATCTTCCCCTCCGATCCTATCCTTATCGGTTCGCCCTTGAACGGTTTCGAATCGGTTATCGCATCGATGATCATCCACAGATCGACCAGGGCGATGAATATGATACCCGCGGGGGCGGATGGCATCTTTATTCCCAGGTAGAACAGGTTCAGACCCCCTCCGATCATCATAAGGTTGCCCAGGATGGCGCCTTTCGGTGTTGATAACCCCCGTCTTATCGTGATAAGGATACCGGAGCCGCCGAAGAGGGACATGATGAAGAGGGAGATGGACACAAGGGACATGGAGATGGCCCAGTGCAGCTCCACACCGGCCCATGCGGAGATCACAAGGGGATAGGGGATCAATGTAAAGGAGATGAAGAGGAACCCCCCAAGACCCACGGCAGGCCACCACGAATCGGAGATGCCCCCCTTGATCACCCCACCAACCTCCTCGCCCCGTCGATCGTCCAGATGGGGGCCGTTCCTTACAAGGAGGAGCAGGAGGCCGAGCGTTCCGGACAGGATAAGTCCGAGGAGCGGAGATAGAAGAAGTCCGTTTGGTTTCAATGCGATCGAAACGTCCTGCCCCAGTCCCCCAATATTCAATGTGATGAACAGCAGGAAGGCAAGGGCGATGGCACCCGTGAATCCCTGCGAGGAGAAGGCCTTCGGGTCAATCCTCCTCTCCCTCCTGTGGAGGGCCAGGGAGATGGTCAGGACCACGGAGGCAGAGCCGAATGCGATCAACGAGAAGATCAGGTGAGAGGGGGCATCGAGTCCAAGGGACATTGGGATCCTGGATACGACGAGAACCGTACCGCCTATCAGGATCCCACCCCGCCATCCCAGGAATCTGGTCAGGAGCGGTGCCAGGAGCGGTGCAAACAGTATCAGAACGGCGACGGTGGCGCCGTTCAGGCCCATCCCCACGAGGCTGTAGTAATAGGTTGATGCGTACAGCTCCCTGAAGGACTGAAGGAGGAAGAGGAATGCGAGCGTTATCAGGAGATACCACAGCGTATTGACAAGGGCCGGGCATTTCAACGGAACACTACATTCAGTTTTCCTTTTCATCCCTGCGACACCTCTGTGAGGTTATGACCTCAATGAGGTACGCCATATATTTATCATACTATCGTTCCTTATGGATGCCGGATGATGTTCCGCTTTGGACCCTTCAAGCAACTGGATTGGCTGATCGAGGGGGGAAAGGCCAGATACGATCTATCAGGGTCCGATCTCTCCCCGAAATGGCCGGGGATCTACGATGATGTCGTGGAGGATGGTCTGATCGACAACAAGGCAGTGGGGGGGTCCAGGGAACTGATATCCTTTCTGGCACAGGAGTACGATGTCTCGGAGGATCGGGTCCTCCTCACGAACGGGTGCAGTGAGGCGAACACCTTCGCCTTCCTATCATCGGTCGGCCCGGGCAGCCGTGTTCTCCTTGAAAAACCCATATACTCTCCACTTGTGGAGCTTCCAAGGGCGATGGGATGCAGGATATCCTTCATCAAGAGAAGGCCGGATGAGTACTCATTTGACCTGGGGGAGCTGGATGATAAACTGAAGGCCGGCGTGGACATCCTGGTCCTGCAGAACCACAACAACCCCACGGGAAAGGGACTTTTCGAACACCAGCAGAAGGAGATCGCATCCGTATGCGATAGATATGGGGTGCCGGTGCTGGTGGACGAGGTATACCGGGATTTCACCCTGCAGACCGATGAAGATGGAACCATGAGGCAGCAGATCCCTTCGATGGTCAGCAATTACAGCAGGGCGTTGATAACATCGTCGGTCACCAAGGTCTACGGTGCAGGGGGTCTCATGGCCGGTTGGTTGATCGGACCCCGCAGGCACATCAGGAGGGCGGCCCATCAGAAGCTCATGATGGTCCCTCTCGTATCCCATCTGAGCACGGGTGTCGCCCTTGAGGTCCTGCGCAGGAGGGGTACGGTCCTTCCTGCCAAGTTCGAGGAGATCAGGAGCAAGCTGCGGTTGGTGTCCATGTGGGCAAAGGGGAGAAGCGACCTCTTCTGGTCCGAGCCGGACGGATGTCCGGTGGGTTTCCTCAGATACACCCATGACCTCCCCTCCGCGGAGGTCTGCCGCAGGCTCCTCCGGGAACGGAGCGTAAAAGTGGTCCCGGGGGAGTTCTTCCATATCGAGAAGGGGTTCAGGATGGGCCTGAACGTTGACTACAATGTACTCAGGGAAGGCTTGGCCAGGATCGATTCCTTCTTCGATGAGCTATGAGGAGAACTCCTCCAGCGTCGTCTCCATTCCCCCTGTAAGGAACCTGCACCTCGTCCTCCAGCGGGCGATCCCGCCGAGCTCGTCGATCCTCCTGACCAACCCCTCCCTATCGGGATGGACCTCCGGCCTGGTCTCAAGGAGCCGTCTCACCGTCTCACGGATCACCCAGACGCCAAGGGGTGCCCAGTATTCGTCGGTGATCCATCTTAAAACAGTTGCCCCCGCATTCCTTCCGATATGGAACAGATGGTCAAGGATCGATAGCCTTGCCGCGTAATAGGCGCCGGTGATGGATGAGGCGTATCTCCTCCGGCCCCTGGGCCCCTCCCGGTCATAGGCTATGTCCCCTTCGCCCCAGAGGGATCCCCTCTGCCACTGTTCCAGCATCTCGAACCGGAAGGGAGGGGGGAACAGTATCACCAGGAAATGGTTGCCCAGTTTTTCTCCCATGTACAGTCGATATCCGTCGAGGTTGGCAAGATCGGACAGCCGCCCCTTTCTCTCGTTGAACAGCGTATCGTCCAGGGCGGTGATCGCCCATCTGGTCGGTATGAGCCTCCTTCTCTTACCCTCACCAAGCAGGCCGATCGAGAGTAATTTAATTATATGCTCGATGGGAACACCGGCCCCGTACATCTCAAGGGATGCCGATGAGGCGAGCTGGTCGGTATCGGATGTGGCCTTTTCCACGCTCAACGGGACGCTGGGGTTTTCCAGCAGGCTGACCCTGTTCACATCTATTGAAGGCCCCATGGGCATGGTTATCGATCCCAGGGTCGGGTTCGAAACCATGGTGGAAAGGTCCTTTATGGAGCTCATCTCGATATCCACGGACCTGGCAGACATGGCCAGATCCTGGGTGGCGGAAAGCACTTTCCTCCCCCTCAATGGGAGGCCCTTCTCTATATCATATAACCTCTCGCTTCCTATGGATCTTGGGTCTTTTGCCATCTTCACGTTCAGTTTATGTTTCCCCCTGATCAGCGAGGAACGAAAGGAGTATATCTCCGAGACCTCCCGTCCGTAGAGGTACGATGAGGATTCCAATCTCTCCGGGCCAGGGATTGCCAACGGAGGGGCCATCGGCCCTATGGAGATCCTGGGGTATCCATACGTTCCTACGAAGACGGAGGGGGGTGAGGGTCCGTCCACCACACGCCCCTTCACCTCAAGTTCCGGTACCCTGGATCGGACCCCATCCAGCAGCGGGCATCTGCCCAGCTTGCACAGGTCCCTGGTACCTTTGCATGCGGAGCAGTACGGATAGACCATGGGATAAGAATGGGAAAAGGGTTCTTAAAACCCACCGTTGGAGGGGTGCTTTCGGATAAAACTATTATATATGGGTTCATATCGGACCATACCTATCGAGGTGAAAAAAATGACAAGGGAGATAGATCTCGAAAAGCTTCGCCACGGCACCGAACTGCTGAAGAGGGGTTTCGCGAAAATGCAGAAAGGAGGCGTGGTGATGGATGTGACGGATGCGTCCCAGGCCAGGATCGCGGAGGAGGCGGGAGCCGTTGCGGTCATGGCGCTTGAGAGGGTTCCGGCGGATATCAGGGCCCAGGGTGGTGTGGCCAGGATGGCGGATCCGACCAA
>JAUVLN010000034.1 GCA_030600725.1 Thermoplasmatota archaeon
GGAAGCAGATTGGTGGATGACCTATTCGATGAAGAGGTGGAGGAGGAATCCGAGTTAGATGAGTACAATGAGGAGGACGAACAAGAGGAGGAGAAGGAAGAGGGTTGGGAAACGGAGGAAGAGGATTCATCCGTTGACGACCTCTTCGATGATGACGATGAAACCGAAGATGAAGAAGAAGAGGTTCTTGAATTCACCGATGACGATGAGGATGATGAAGAGGTGTGGGGCGATGAAGACGAATCCCCTCCAATCCCCGGAAAGCAGTTCAACTGCAAATGTGGATCCCTCATAACCATAGATTCCGACAGGAGGCCATACAAGTTCGAATGTGACAACTGTGGCCGGACCGGGACGATCGTCAAGTAATGCGGTCAGTTCATTGAGTACCAGTGAAGAAGCAGTTCCAGCGGGGTTGTGGATAGAACGATGAAGACCTCCATGTCCTCATCGGGGTCCTCATCGACGGTAACACCCCAGATGATCCGCGCATCCTTCATGATCCTTCTCTTCAGGACCTCCGATGAGACAAGAGAATCCTCCAGGTTCAGGTCGCCGCTTCCCACAACGTTCACCAGTGCTTTATTAACCGTGGTAAGGTCGACATAGCACATCGGATTGGTCAGCGCATCTTCAATGGAGGTCGCGGATGGATCCCCTCCAGGTGCGGCAGATCCCCAGGTCATGATAAGGACCCGTCCCCCCCTTGAGATCATCAGAAGATCAGCATGGTCAAGGTTCACCAATCCGGACCTGAACATCATCTGTGTCAGATGCCTGATACCGTGTGCGATCAGAAGGTACTCCCCGTGGTTCAATATGGGTGGGGGGATCGCGAATGCACCGTGGAATCCCATTGACAGCTCAAGGTAGGTCCGGTTCATCTCGTGGACATGGCCGATGTCCCTGAAGAACTCCTTTCTGAGTATGATGCACAATGACAGGCACCCTTTTCCGATCGCCTTGTGCGAGAATATCGATGCTGGGATTATCATCTCCTTGGATTCGGCATCGATCAGGGATAGGACAAGATCGGATTTCTCAAGGCCTTCAAGGAGGGTATCGATCTTCTCGGATTCCGCGTCGCTGATGAGCATGGTGGAAACGTTGCGTTTGCTCTTGAAAAGAGAATCAGAGAACAGTCCCTGATCATCTCCCGAGGATCCGCCCACATCGATGTTGGATCTGCCCGGGGTGATCAGCCTGGAGACCTTGAGGTCGCTGTATTTGACCTTCGGGTCCATCTTGCCAAGGATCCTAAGCTCATCCTCCTTCACTCCGCGTTTGTCCTCATGTGACAGGGTATGGATCTCCCCTGGTGATGAAAAGTTTCTCGCTATCGCCTTGTGCGGGATCTCCTTGAGTAGTGGACGAAGGTGTTTCAGGAGGTTATCTCCCTCCTTGTCAAAGGATATCAGAACAAGCTTTCCCAATCTATCACCAACTCACATCCACATGTCAAGGCTGACCTCTTTTGGTTCATTCGGCCCGGTGTTCCCGGCCCTATCCTCTCTTTCATCAACCCTCTCCTCAGAGGTTTTACCGGCATTATGCTCCTTCTCCTCTTCATCCTTATCTTCGGAGGTGAAAGAATCGAAGAGAGAGGTCTGTGAACCGCTTGTCAGCAGGTCCTTCTCGCTGACATCGAACACCTCCGTGACCCTTGACAGTGTGGAGGCCAATCTCTCCGAGTAGTATCCGTAGTCCGGCTTGTGCACGAAGTCCCTGCCCTCGATGAAGGGTTCCACCTTCTGCGGGGAGGTCTTGGCGTCCACAACGATCCAGGAGACCTTCATGCCCGGAACGACCTCGATCCCGAGAAGCTGTGTTTTCCTGAGTGCCTGGATGTTCGAAAGGGAGTCAGGGTTCTTGTAAGCTGACCTTATCCTCCCCTCCTCCACCTCCTTCACCGTACGGGAGATCACAAGCGATTGGGTCTCAACATCCCCCTCCTTGCATTTTCTGATGATATCCCTGGCAAACCCAAGGGCACTGTCGATCTCACGATCGAGAACGTACTCGAACATCCTGGTCAGGGTTCCACTCTGCAGATCAAATGAATCCGTTCTCCGCATCTCGTAACCACGGACGAGGAGTTTATCATCAGGCCATATCTGCTTGCCAACATATCTCTTCTTCTTTCCGTGGGTGAAGAAGGGATTGAGGACCTTCTCGAATTCAAGGACCACGCCATCTTTGGAGAACCTCCGGGCAAGCTTCTTGCTGAATTCTATGGTATCATCCGCATTATCATAGGGTGATCTGAGGAACACAGAATCCGTATCAGAATAGATGACCTCGATCCCCTCGCCTCCTATAACGGAGATAAGGTCCTTGATAGCCTCCCTTGCGAAAGCGGTGATGGATGCCCCTATGGACCTGTTGGTGAACCTGTAGAAATAGGATGCAAAGACGCCGTAAAAGGAGTTCATCAGCACCTTGATCGCCTCCTGAAGCCCGTCCAGGAACCTGGCCTCATCATCGGTTTTGGCCGATCTCATCCTCGATTTCGCCTCCTGCCTCTGGTTCATCAGGTCATGGAGGATATCCGGAACAAGGCCCACCCTCGTCTGCTTGGGTAGGTAGAAAACATCATCGGAAGGCGTTTCCTCACCGACACTTCCATCCCGTGTGAATGTTGTGAAACAGATGTTCTTCTCTATCATCAGGGATGGGTACATCGATCTGAAATCAAGGACGACGACCCAGTCGTATAGCCCGGGTTCAACGGCATGGACGTAGGCTCCCTCTATCTTCGCGCTCTTTTTTTCATGCCTTGTCAAGGGTATGCCTATGCCTGCTCTGTCGGCCTTTCTGATCAGGATCGAATCGATAAGTGTCGATGTAGTGCCGCTCAGAACGTCTACAAGGGGCAGACGGGCGACGTAGGCGAGCTCCACCCCCTTCTGGACCGATCCGGTCTTGTTGAGGATCCTGAGGGCGAGAGCGGAGTCCTTTACGCAATATCTGATAACGTCCTCCCTTCTGTTCTCCCACTCCTCCTCTATCCTCGAGGTATCGATATCGTCCTTGCCTTCGCCCAGAAGAAGCTGAGATACGGCCATCAATGTCTCCTTCTTTGGCCTGAATGCCTTCTTCGCCTCCCACCATGCATCGACCACGATCCTTCCCTTCATCTTCCAGGTTCTGTATCCCACCTTCTCGATCATGCCCCCGTCCCTCCCCCAGTTCAATCCCTTACCTTCAAGGATCCCGTCCCTCTTCGAGATATGTGGTATATCGTAGCCGTCGATATTGTAGCCGGTTATGATATCGGGGTCCTCATCACGGATCAGGGAGGAGAGATCGTCTATCATCTTTCTCTCCCCCTCGAGGGCACCCCACCCCTCTTTTGGATCCAGGGCGATATATGAACCTACGACATCCTCACCGGAAAGCGGGAATTCCGATATGGAATAACCTATCGTAAATATCTCACCGGTCCGGATGGAGTTCTCGATATCGAATGATAGTACCTTCAACCTCACATCGAAAGGCTCCACGGCCTTGATCTCATCTATCTCGATAACAAGGTTCGTCGAATATCTGTCGCCCTTAACCTCCTGCCCCTCGATATCGAGGTAGGTGCCAAGATCCAGATCGTAGAAATACCTGTAGATGAAGGGTATGTCCGCAGCCAGGATCCTGTATCCCCTCTCCTGCCATTTTTTCCTGTATTTGGGAACATCGAAGGGGAAGGTGATCTCGACCCTCAGGCAGTTCCTATCCTCCCCCGTCTCCCAAAGGGTTTCCTCACGAAGGTCACGGACCATCGGATCGTTCCTCAGGTCCTGCAAAACCTCCTCTCCGGGCTCAACGATGTGGAAATATGGCCAGAAACCACGGTATAGTCCCGTTATGGAACGGCCATCCTTGCATCTCCCGAAAAGCTCCAGAGTGACCCCATTCTCCTCTGTGCGGTAGTGTCCGCTTACGGCCAGGAAACGAGTTCTCAATATGAATACCCCCGGTCCTTTCCTCATCTGTTAGCATGGATCTTGATCACATCGCCGCTCTTGAGCTCGTGATCGTGTCCTATCGTCATATCGGTACGGCAGTCAACGGCTTTGATGAAGTGGTCCCCCAGATCGGTGTGAACCTTGTATGCCAGGTCTTTTGCGGTCGCCCCCAGGGGGACGAGGTGCGCATCCGGAAGTATCCTTCCGTCATGATCTGTATATCGGTGTTCGTCCTCCACCGGATAGACTACTATCAAACTCAAAAGTTCGTAGGCTGCGCTCTCAAGCACCTTCTGGACGTTTGTGGATCCGTAGGTGTTCAACATGGTTTGTATCCTCTCCAATCCTTTCGTCTGAGCCTGGCTCAGCGAGGAGTGATCATTGATCTTGAAATCGCTCTCTCCCGGACGGTAATCTATCATCCCCGCATGATCCGCCCTTTTCAATGCGAGCTCAGCCTCTGCAAAGGTTGGTATGATGGCGATGTTGTTTATACTATCTGGAAGTCTCTTCACATCGTTCTCATCCAATCTATCGGCCTTGTTCGCTGAGATGATCATGGGTTTTGCCCTTCTTCTCATGGTCGATGCCAGGGAGAAAAGGTCCTCCTCGGACCATCCGGTTGGTTTTGCCCTGTCGAGCCCCAGTTCGATTATCGAATCGTAGATCTGATGCACGTTGATCCCCAGTCCGGATACCTTCTCGCTCAGCTCAACCTCGATCTTGCCGTGCTTCGATTCCGTGGTCCGGCTTATCTTTATCCAATCCCTGCTGATGATATTGACGAACCAGAAATCAATCTCACGCTCGAGGAATTTAATGTCGGTCATGGGATCGTGAGATCCCCTGTCCACGGGGTTTCCCTCCTCATCCGTGGAACCCGAGATATCGACAACGTGGATCAAAGCGCTTGCCTGCCTCAGATCGTCAAGGAACTGATTCCCGAGTCCCTTTCCGGAATGGGCATCGGGAACGAGTCCTGCCACATCAAGCAGCTCGATGGGGATGATCCGTGTCCCGTCCCTGCATATGGAATTTTTTGGAGAGCAGGTGACATCCAGATCGGTACATGGACACCTGTCCCTGATAGCCGCCATACCCATGTTCGCCTTTATGGTAGTGAACGGGTAATTGGCGATCTCAGCACCTGCCAATGTAGATGCTTCGAAGAAGGTTGATTTGCCTACATTCGGCTTTCCGACAAGCCCGATTTCCATCATATTTGCCCTTGCCTCCTAAATGCTCTTTACAAATATCGGGAAGGGGGTCAAACTATCTAAATAATTTCTGCTGATCCGAAGATCCGGAAGCTCTTGGAATCCAGAAACGCAAGTGATACGGGATCACCTCTTCTGTACCATATCGGTGATTCGGATCTTATACTCCATATCCTACGATCAGAACCATCCTCGCCTCCAATGGCCTTGACCCGGAACGGTACGAACTGAAGTGATAGGCCGAGGTGAAAATGCATATCCTCAGCGATGGGATCCTTCCAGTAATTGGAGATCTTCACAAGGATCTCGAACTCATCTCCCACCTCGATCTTACCATCTGCCGAGGTCAGAACACAACCCCTGGGAAGGTCCTCGGGGTCTATGTTCTTCATTGCCAATCCGACACGTGCACCAACGGGTGCCTCATTACGGTCCTTATCATGTATCTGGATGGATCTTATGACTGACCTCTTGCCTCCAGGATATATGTACATCTCCTGGTGTTTTCGGATCTCTCCTCCCGTGACAAATCCCAGGACGACGGTCCCAACACCCTTGACGCTGAAAGCCTGGTCCACGACAACCATGGGTTCTCCTTTCGGTTCAACGGGGGCAATTTCGAACAATTTCTCCCTGAGGGCCGCCGTCCTACCGTCGAATTCTCCATATCCCTCAACTACAGTGCCCTTGATGCTGGACTCGAAAAGACCCCTATCCACCTCGGGGTGAACGAATACCTTTCCATGGGTCTTGTTGAGCAGGTCGAGACCGATTATGATCTCCCCCATAAGGCGGTCCATCCTATCGACATATAGATAGATCTCACTACCCAGTTCAATAGAGAAAAGAAGTGACCGGATCTTATCAGGGTATTTGGAGGGATAGGCCAAAGTGACGATCCTCTCGTCCCTTTTGTTGACATGGATGGAGAAGGAGGTTTCCGAACTTGTTTTGCCCAGTTCCCGGACCCATTCCAATGGTCCGATGGCAGTGATCAGAATATGATCCATGAACGGTGAATTTAGGCGGGTTTCTTATAGTTTATGCTGTCTTGCAGGTTTCAATCGTCGTGTTCCACGATCTCCTCTGAAGGATTATCGAGGTTCTCGTGTTTTCTGTCCCAGACCGGTGTACCCGCTTCCTCGAGATGCGGCCTGGGAGAGTCGATCTCAAGTTTTTTGTCCTTCAGTGAAGCTGCCTCCTCGGATGTCACCATGAAATCTACCATGAAATCAGTGGATGGTTTATCCTCTGTCTTTGGTTTCTCGTCCAACTTCCTATTGATCAAGAACGGATTTTCCTCTTCTGCCAAAAATTACCCTCCTGAAATTATATAGGAAGAATAGATATAAATAATGTTTGATTGACTGACCACGTTCATATCGGTAGGAATGAGGAAAACGGTCTATTCGATAATTGAAGTGGTCATCATGAGAAAAAGAAGTTTAATAGGACCTTTACTGGTGTTTTTACTGGGCCTTGTCGGAATGGTATTGTCCGTTTCCGCAGGTTCAATCAGGGTGTTCCTTATATTCATCGTACCGGTGTTTGTCGCAAAGGGGTTGTTGGCCTTTATTTCTATCGTCCTGTTTTTCACCGGGGCGGTATGGATGTTGATCGTGTACATGAAAGAAAAATTTCATAATGCCGTATTAGATGAGAGTGATGGTAAGGTGAGGGGAAAAAGCGCATCAACCACAAACGGTGGGGGGATTCTGTTCATTGGACCGATACCCATCGTTTTCGGAGATAAGGAGATCAGGTCCAGGTTTCCAGGATGGTGGATACTTCTTTTGATCGCCATATCCGTATTCGTCCTTTCCAACATCGTTGTATATCTCCTTTTATAAAGCCCCAAATTAGTCCGGGACGTATTAACAATATATTATTGGGTCAGATGGGATATGACCGTGATAACACATCAGATGGGATATGACGCCATGGTTTATATATGATGAAAAGCGGGTAGGAAAAAGATTATATGTGGATTTGATGATTTGATAAGCGTTTCATATGGGCTGTTGAAGGTCCAGAGGTTTTATAGGAGGGACAATATGAGGAAGCTTCTCATAATCAGCATTCTGGGTATCTTTTTATTATCGGCAATGGTAAATGTGGCTATCGGTGAGGATAAGACGATCGATACCGTTGATTTCTACGTTGAGACGGATGATCAGATGGTCAATGCCACATCCGCGACGATACCCATAGAGGATGGTTACAACGATACCGCTCACCTGATGGTTTACAACAACGCGACATATAACGATATCAGGATGAAGGTGACGGCAGGCCCATCACCCGATGGGGATTACCTTTCAGAGGTTTATGTCGATCTGGGAAACAATGAGCGATATGAGTATTACTTCGGTGGGGCAGGAACCGGAAATTGGGGAAATCAGTCTATCATCAAGGACAAGGATTTCAATGACAAGACCTCGATAAGCATGGTCCCAGCCGATCCCTCAGATAATGTGATGTATGTCAAGATCCCGAGCAATGCCGTGGTCAGTTCGACCAATATATCGGTGGAGTCGACCGGTGTTGAAAACATGGAGGTCAGGATGTCGGACTCGATGTCCGGCATCACTTATGCGAATTCCTATTTTTATAGATACAGGAATTACTATAGGGGGTATTACAGATATGATGATAGTTACCTCACGAGGAATGTAGATCCAAAGCCTAGCTATTATTACTCTTCAGGCTACTCACATGATCGAGGATACATCAAGTGGGATACGACTGATCCCTCCCTACAGCTTCCACCTGGCATAGATATTATGGGCGCCTCGTTGAAGATCCCAACCAGGATAGCTCCTTATCGGGGATATTACGGCACCTCACGGTATCAAAACTATGGTGCACACATAGGAGAGAGGACCTATGGCATCTATCAGCTTACCGAATCGATCCCATATTATTCTGGTAGCACCAAATATACCTATTCTTATTCGCAATATTATAGCTGGGATCCCTCATTTGTCTCAACACCGGAGGGAACATACACGGTTCCGTATCAGAAGTACTCCTCTGGGAGTACAGGATACAGGACGTATTACGTTGATCTTGATATAACTGACTTATACGGAGGTTGGGTGGACGGCTCGATCACGAATTACGGCGTAATGATCCAGATGGCATCCACCTCATGGGATACTGCCCCGCACGATAACTATGGAAACTCATATTACAACTATCCATATGGACAGAACTACTACCGTTACTTTCGCAGCGGATATATGTACAGCCCTGAATATTCGACATCCAGCTACAGGCCTGTGGTGGTCATAAGTTATCCCGATCCTACGATGAACCACACGGTGGATATTGGAAACGACGGCAATATAGAGAAGTCCTATCCGGGTGCATTCACAGGTGGTGAAGTATATTACCTCACTGGATTGGAGAACAGCTTCAACATCTATCTCAGAACCCATTATCCGGATGAGGTCGATAAGTACGGAAATGAGTTCACCTATGTCCCAATACAGTTCGATGCATCGAGCGGGAAGGATATCATGATCTCGGATGTGGAGATATTGTATGATTACACTGCGGATGTATATTACAACCCTGAAACCGATATAGCCCTGAATGAGCTTGTTTCCCTGGTACCTTACAAGAAAGAAGATGGAGTGACATATATCCCGATAAACGTCACGGCCACCGGTGAGGGTAATATCACATTTCTGGATCTTTCGCTCGAGGGAATAAAACCCAACTACAGGCCGACGGTCGATACGATCCCCGAGGTGGAGGTTGACGAGGGTGTTGTGGATGATGAGGTATTGGCGATCTCCGATTATTTCCACGATATGGAGGAGAACTCCGAGGATCTTACGTACATCCTCCAGATGAACGATCAGGAGGAACATATAGATGTATTCCTCGCGAAGAAACCCTCAAGGGAAGGGAAGGTATATCTGGGTGTGGATGCCACAAAGGATGATAACTGGTACGGGACGGCAAACATCAAGGTATCCGCCACGGATAATGGTGGTAAGGCCGTCTGGTCTGATCTTTTCCAGGTGACCCTATTACCTGTAAATGATCATCCTTATGTTGTAATAGAACTACCCTTGTTGGAGATCGATGAAGGTATTGATACGATAGCCAAGGAATACAACGGTCCACAGGGAAGGGATGTGGCCACAGGCAAGATGACCTTTCTGATCTCCGAGGAGGCGCAGCCCTACTTCGCAGACGTGGAGGAGAATAAGATCCATCTGGATTTCATGCTGGAAGGTGAAGATGTCGACCTGGTTCTGGAGGATGAATATGGATTCAGGATATTCCAGAATGAAGATGCCTCCCTCAAGATGACCGTTCTACCTCCGGAATATACCGATGATGATCCGAACAACTATCTGATCATAATAGGAAGCGGTTCCGATTTCCAGTCCGAGGTGGGCGATTACACCATGGTTGTTTACGCCTCTGATGATATCTCGGCATTGCACGATCAGACGAATGTATCTATGCCCATAATCATAAATGAGTTCAACGATGAGCCGATGATCTTCGCCATACCCGATATTCTAATGGATGAGGATACAGCCTATACATCGATGCTGACCGGTGGATTCATTGAGACATATGTCTATGATGTGGACACACCATACGAGGACCTTATCATAGAATTCAGCCCTGCCGATCAGGCGGTTAGGGTATCCCTTAATGAAGAGGGAGATCTACTTATTGAATTGGAGGCGGATTTCAATGGTGTTGTACCGGTTGTGATGACGGTAGTAGATGATGGCAACATAGTATCCAAAACCTTCAAGGTAAGGATAAGATCGATCAACGATGCACCGACCGTAACGGTATTAAATCTCTACGACTCGATGATAGTGGATGATCTGATATTTATCAGAGGTACTGCTTCGGATATTGAGAAGGAGTTGAGGTCCGTCGAAGTTGCCCTTGCTCCGCTTGGGCAGGATGTCAATGAGGAGGATTGGCAGGAATCAAATGGAGCTTATGTATGGCAGTTCCTGCTTGATATCAGGGATTATGAAAAAGGAGATTACACGGTGCATATAAGGTCATATGACGGCAGGGATTATTCCGAGGAGGCGGTTTATGATATATACATTGATACCATGATCTCGCAATATGTTATATCCTCACCTGTCATCAAGATCACGACCCTACTGACCGGAGATCAGAGTGGCAAAATAACCATAGAGGGTACTGCAACCGATGATATATTTGTTGAACTGGTAGAGTACAGGGTTGATGGAAGTATCTGGAAGCCTGCTACGAAGAAGGGTGATGATTGGTCCATTCTGATAGATACGAACAAACTATCAAATGCTTACCATAACTTCTCTGTCAGGGCTTATGATGGTAAAACATTTTCAGAGATAACATTCATGAAATTCAAGGTTATGAATGTTGATTCCGATCTAGACGGAATACCAAATGAGATAGAGGAGATACTACTCATGGACCCATTCAATCCCATCGATGGGAGAATGGATTTCGATGGAGATGGTTTTACAAATGTGGAGGAGTACAAGGCGCAGACGGACCCCTTTGATCCGTTACAACATCCGGACGATGGATCGGTTGATGAATTGATGGATCCGATGGTGCTGGCATTTATATTCACGGCTATCATCTGCACCATATTGATCATCGGGCTATTCGTTGTTAATGTGAACATAGACCGGAATATCCAGAGATGGAAAGAGGATCTCAATATCAGAAGAACGGAGAGGAAACCCAAGACACTCCTACAGAAGATGGTGGAGATCGCTCCGACATTCGTAGGTCAGATGGTCCCGCAGGATATGTCCACTGCCCTACCATCGGGTCAGACGCAGGAGAACATGGCTGCTGCCCTACCGCCCGCTCAGGAAGGACAGCCACCACAGTGATATCCTGTAACCGGATATGGCCCTCATTTTAAATGGGGGCTATTTTTATTATATTTTGTAACCTATGTTCTGTTTCGAGTAAGGGTGTTCTGATGGTTAGGGTGAAACAGATCCTGGAGATCCTGAAGGGATACGATATCGAACCGGAGATACTTGGAAAAACGGGAGCATATAAAGTGAACAGCTCACCGGTGGAGATAATCAATGATCGTTTCAATGATTTCAACGAAAACAATGAACTAACCAACCTCATAGGATCAAATGATAGGATATGTTTCATACTGAACGATAGAGATCGGCCAACACCTACACATTTTGTAATAGAACATCTATTCGATAGATACCCTGATCTTTATAATAAAACAAAAGCTATTGTAATTGCTACAGGTACGCACAAGGAGCCAACTGATATCGAGATCAGTGAGATCCTGGGAGATGAATACGTTCCCCTAAAGCAGAAGGTCCATATACATAGATCAAGGCGATCTCAGCAGCATGAATATTACGGTGAGACCAGAAGGGGAACACCACTATATTTTGATAAATGGTGCTTGGGACATGATCTGGTTATAATGGTCAATTCGGTGGAGCCTCACTATTTCGCGGGTTTCACCGGGGGTAGGAAAAGCATCCTCCCGGGTATATCCTCATACGAGACAATAGAGAAAAACCATTCCTATTCACTACATCCCCTGTCAAGAACCCTACAACTGGAGGGTAATCCGGTTCACGAGGATATGACGGAGGCATGCGACATCTTCCTGGAGAAACAGGAACATCTGAGCATACAGCTTATCCAGGCCCCTGGGGTAGTGCTGACCGATGTGAGGATCGGAGATGTTAGAGGCTCCTTCGAAGGATCGGTTGATGTGGCAAAAAGAAATTTCTGTTTGCCGATCAAGAGGAAGTATGACATTGTGATCTCAAACGTGAGAGAACCCATGGATAAAACCCTCTATCAATCTCAGAAGGCAATAGAGAATGGGAAGTTAGCCCTCAAGGATGGAGGTATAATTCTGATTATTTCCTCCATGCACGAGGGGATCGGTC
This sequence comes from Thermoplasmatota archaeon, assembly GCA_030600725.1. Lineage (GTDB taxonomy): Archaea > Thermoplasmatota > Penumbrarchaeia > Penumbrarchaeales > Penumbrarchaeaceae > JAGLEG01. The sequence continues at coordinate 12,112 of JAUVLN010000034.1, forward strand.
AGGAAAAATTCTGGAACCTCCTTAACATGAGCGACGAGGTAGATGTGATCCTACGGAGGATAGATGAGGGATATGAACTAGGTTTCCATAAGGCGGCAAAGATCGTACAGCTTGTCAAGAGAGCTGAT